>JAUYDJ010000271.1 GCA_030690025.1 Chloroflexota bacterium
TTACGGTATTATTTGCATTTGGTTGTCATTGCGAGCCCCGACCTGTCGGGATGAAGCAATCCCGATAAATCAAAGTTTGAGATTGCTTCGAGGGCGTCCGCCCTCTCGCAATGACAGATTTAAGATAGCAACAACCAAAACAGAACCTAACCATAATAATGTTACCGAAGATGGTGTCGTTGCGTCGATAATGGTGTTACTAGGTAAAGTGTAGTCCTCATCAACTATTGCTGGTTGGCAACATATCCCCCTAGCCCCCTTCCTTGCTCAGGGAAAGGGGTAGAGAAACAAAAGAGAAGGGGTTTAGCCCCCTCTCTGCAATCTCTTGCCCTTCGTCCGCCGAAGGTGGGAGAGGGGGATAAAGGGAGTGAGGAGAAATTGGGTATGCTCATTGGCAATAAGGGTGAAACATAGCGGCCGAAAACAGGTGAAATGAGTGCTATAATTGTGCTAACATGAGTGTTTCAGGCAAAGTGTCTATAAGGTCAGCACGAGCGGAAGACCGTGACGCGGTAGCTCGCTTCAGCGAGCACACCTGGGAGTGGGGCGACTACATTCCCATGGTGTGGGAGTACTGGCTTAGTGAGCCGAAGGGGAAGCTGCTGGTGGTGACGGTAGACCGCGAGCCGGTGGGAATTGCCCACGTGGTCATGGTAGCGCCGGGCGAAGCCTGGCTGGAGGGGTTGCGGGTAGCCCCGGAATACCGCCGGGCCGGGCTGGCCACCAAACTGACGCAGCGCTGCCTGGCGGAGGCAACAAAGCTGGGGGTGAGCGTGGTACGCTTTGCCACGGCGGCCACGAATGAGCCGGTGCGCCGCATTGCCGCGCGGCTTGGCTTTGTCAGGGTGGCCTCAATGCTTACCCGGCAGGCGGAAGCCGGGCCGGACGGGAGCGCCGGGTTCAAGCATCCGACTCTGCCGGATATGCATTACCTGGTTGATTTTCTCCGTGACTCTCCGGTGCTGGCGGCCATGGGCGGCCTGTGCAATACCGGCTGGCGGTTTCAGCGACTCACGCCGCAGATGTTAAAGGATAGAGTGAACCAGGGTATGGTGCTCATGCTGGGCAGACCGGATAATATCAGCGCGTTAGCGATTACCGGCACCGGCTATCCCGGTGGGCTGCTGGTGAGCTTTGCTGATGGTCAGCCGGAGGCTCTCCGGACGCTGGTCCGGGGGCTGCGTGCCGAAGCCGCCGGTTACGAGCCGCCACAGGTTACCGTCTGGCTGCCGGAGATGGAAACAATGCAGCAGCTCTTTGTGGAAGCTGGCTTTGAGCCGCTCATGGAAAGTCCTCTCTGGGTCTACGAAGTGGGCGCTAAGGCCTGAGCCTGACATGGAATTTTTCGACCATGTGGTGCGGGAAGTAAGAGAGCTTGGTCTCCCGAAGCTGCGGCTCGCCCAGGTCCTGCTCGCGGTTGATAAAGGCTGCCTCCCGCCAGTTGTGTTCGGGAAACTGCTGGTTGATGACACTATAGAGGCCCCGGATTTCCGGGTTGGCCTTCTCGATGTGCACTACCGCCGTCTGAGAGTTTAACATCTCCCCGAGAGCGAAGGCCTCCACTTCGCCGTTCACCCGGATAACGCCGCCCTTGATTTTGAGGGCGCCGAAATTGGCCAGCGATTCGAGGACGGCGGACCGTTCGCCAATCAGGTTCATGTCTTCTTCGCAGCGGTGCCACTCGCACCACCGGTCGGCCAGTGCCACGCAGGCGGGAAGATGGTTTTCAGCCATGGCCTCATAGCTAAACTCGTTTTTCTTCACGAAAGTGTTGATGTAGTTGCGCTTGGCGTGGTACTTGCGACCGGCCAGCTCGATCAGGTCCTGGCTGCGGTAGACGTAGTCAAAATGGTCGCGGCGGGGCTCGACCAGAAAATCGCCGGAACCGGCCAGCTCGGTGACCAGGCGCTGGTCGGCGCGCTCCAGCCGGGGTTCGCTCTTCCCCTTGTCCTTCAGCCATTGCAGCAGCCGCCAGGTAACTTCCTGTCGCGACGGCGGTCCGATGGGCGGCAAAGCATAGGTAGCGCCGGGCTTGTCAAAAACAAACAGCAGCCAGTCCCGGTATAACGACCACATCGCGCCGTAGTGAATACGCCAGATGAACAGGTTGGTGAAAGTCAGCTCAGAGGTCTCCGGCTGGTATGCCCAGAGCCGGTCCTGAATCAGGTCGCGGTCGGCCAGCTCAATGGGCTTGAACGCGGGAAATTCAACGGGCACTCTTGTTGCCTCTCTGTCTCTGGCCAATGGCATGTTGCTCTTTTGCTCCTCTAGCCGACATCACCTCAATCAGATTGTTGATAGTGGTTTCGGTAGGGGCGACCGCTAAAAGTCGCCGCGCCATGTTGCTGCCCATGCGGCCCAGGCCAACCATGCCCAGTTCCATAGTTACCCCCTTAAACACCCAGCTCACCGGCTAAACAGGTGACAACGGCCCTTTCACTATCCTGCGGGCAGTGAATCCGCACTATCTGTCGGTGGGCCGCCTGCAAGGCTTCAAAGTCGCCCAGGGCCTGCGCATCAGCCACCGTGCCGAAGGTATAGGGCTGTCCCGGGATAGGCAGGTCGCTGCCGTGAGCGGCGGTAATTTGCAGGAAAAGTCCGGTATTCGGCCCGCCCTTGTGCAGCTGGCCCGTTGAGTGTAAGAAGCGGGGACCGTAGCCCAGCGTGGTCGCGATGTGGTATCTTTCCACTATCTTACGGCGGGAGTGGGTCAATAGCCCGTCCAATTCGGGCGACTGGCGGAGGTAGGCCATTATGGCCAGGTATTTGCCCTCACGCGACTGGACGAGCAGGTCGCCCAGGTGCCCCGATGTGCTCATGGTGAAAGGCCGCCCCGTGGCGGCGAATTTGTGTAAGAAGTGCTGCGTGGCGTCCTTAGCCTGCTGCACGTCGGGCTGGTCAAAGGGGTTAATGCCCAGTATTGCCCCGGCGACGGCGGTAGCCAGCTCCCACTGGAAGAACTCAGCGCCCAGCTCATAATGGTGCGCCAGCTTTCTAATTACCACGGGCTGTCCGGCCGATTTAAGGCTCTCCACGGCCGCGTCGGTAACCGCGTTGTTGTCGTCCTCGCGGCGCAGGTAGACGAACAGCCGGTCGTCGCTGTAGCTGGCGGGCTCGGTCAGCGGTTCCCCGACCACCGGTATGATGCCCTTGCCCTCTTTGCCGGTGCTCTCGGCGACAAGCTGCTCCACCCACAGGCCGAAGCTGCTGAGGGAAGGTGAGGTGATGAGGGTGAGCTTGTCGCGACCCTGCCGGGCCAGTGTGCCGAGATAGGCCCCCAGCCAGGCGGCGGGGTTTTCGCGGGCCGGCACGGATGAGGCGCAGCTTTCCCGCGCCCGGTCGGCGTGGTCGAGCAGGGCCGAGATGTCAACTCCCAGTAGCGCTGCCGGTACCAGGCCGAAGTAAGAAAGCACCGAGTAGCGCCCGCCGATGTCAGGCGGGTTGAGGAAGACCTGCCGGAACCCTTCTTCCTCTGCCGTGTTGGCCAGGGGTGTCCCCGGGTCGGTTATGGCCACAAAGTTCTGCGTGGCCTGCTTTTTGCCGGCCCTCGCCGCGACCAGGTTCTGGAAATACAGGAAAAGGGTCAGCGGCTCGGTGGTGGTGCCCGACTTAGAGGAGACCAGGAATAGAGTGTGCTGCGGGTCAATGGCTTTAGTGACTGCCTGTACTGCCGCCGGCACCACTGAGTCCAGGACAATCAGTTCCGGGTAGCCCGGGGCACGGCCAAAGACCTGGCGCAATACCTCGGCACCGAGGCTGCTGCCGCCCATGCCCAGTAGGACGACATGGCGAAAACCGGCTATCTTTATCTCCCAGGTAAATGACTGAAATGCGGGGATTCGCTTACGCATCAGGTCGGTGACGGTAAGCCAGCCCAGCCGGTCGGTGATTTCGGTAGGCTGCGGCTTCCAGACGGTGTAGTCTTTCCGCCAGATACGTCCCATCATGTCCTGTTGGCTGAGGCTAGCTAAGGTTTTTTCAACCTCAGCCGTATATGTACCGAGACTTGCGCTCATAGAATTCATTTTTCCTCCAGGAACTATACCTTCACTGTCTTCTTCTGTAAAAGTTGCCTGGCCTCATCGACCACGCGGTCGGGGGTCAGGCCTAGTTTTTCATAGATGACCTCGCCCGGCGCCGAAGCGCCAAAGCGCTTGATGCCGATGGCTGTCCCGTCCAGTCCCACGTAGCGCTCCCAGCCCAGGGACGTAGCCGCTTCAATGGAGACGCGGTTGCGTATGACTGGTGGCAAAACGCTGTTTCGATACTCTTCTGGTTGAGCGTCAAAGAGCTCCCAGGAAGGCAGTGAGACCACGCGGGCGGCGGTACTCATTTTCGCCAGCCGCTTACCCGCCTCGAGGGCGATATGGACTTCTGAGCCGGTGCCAATGAGGATAACATCGGGTGCGGTGCCCGATTCCCATAGGATGTAGCCGCCGTGCTGGACGCCGCTGGCCGGAGCCAGCGCCTTCCGGTCGAGCATGGGCAGATTCTGACGGGTGAGGATGAGCGCCGTCGGCCCGTGGCGGCGTGCCATGGCAATGCGCCATGCCTCCACCGTCTCGGCGGCATCCGCCGGGCGGATAGTGACCAGGTTGGGCACGGCCCGCAGGCCGCTTAGCTGCTCAAGGGGCTGGTGGGTGGGACCGTCCTGGCCCAGGCCGACCGAGTCATGGGTAAAGATATAGATTACCCGG
>JAUYDJ010000090.1 GCA_030690025.1 Chloroflexota bacterium
GGGTTTTCTGGGCGCGAACCCAAGCTTCGAGAATCCGCTGCTGGTCCGGGGTCAACACGATGGGGTCGGCTGGTTTCCACATGCAGACAGCATAAACCAAACCCCCATTATTGTCAAGTTATTAGCGATACACTAGACTAGGGACACCAGTGCTATAATAAGACCGACAAGCTGATGAACACAACGGAGAGGCTGTTTCTTGCTGTCATTGGCACCTCTTTGCAGGGGGCTGTCCCATTTGCTATCTGGCGCTGGGGATTACCGCACATAGGTATCGAGTTACCTGTCTACGTCCTTATCCTGGGAATGATTGCCGTGCTGATATATGCGATTGTTGCTTTTTGGGTTGTTTCCCGTACTTCGAGTCGCAAAGCTATGGTTGGTCTGCCAGACATGATTGATGGCAAGGGCAAAGCGGTAAGCCCGTTATCTCCGGAGGGTCAGGTCAGAATTAAGGACGAGATTTGGAATGCCTGGTCAATGGATGGGGATATAGATAGAGGCGAGGAGATCATCGCAGTGGGCAGGATGGGCTTAAGCTAATTGTGCGCAGAGTAAGGAGGTAGTAAGCCGAAGATAAGCCCATGCATTGAAAACCTGCACAAAGCATATTAGCCCAAGACTAACCGTCGATTTTCAAGCGGTCTCTTTCTTGGTAACCCACAGCTTTAAGCCTTCTACCTTTGTTATGATAACCTCCTCCTCCGGTTCAGCATGCCCTTCGTCCAATATGGCTCTCCACCGTTCTCCCTCGACGAGAACCATTCCTTTGGGGCCCAAAGCTGTGTCAACCACAGCTGTTCTGCCTATTAAGTCTTCCCTGCCAACTGAAACCGGCTTGCGATGCGCTCGGATTCCCCAAATAATCGAAATGGCGGTGAAAGCAATCACCACAATTACTAATACGATGATAAACCATGTATCTACCCGGAACAAATCTGGATTTATCTGAAACAATGAAACTAACCCCCCAAAATCCATACTATTTACCCTTTGTTGGCTTTGGTCAGTCTATCTTGTTGGCTTCTCACGGCTTTAGCTCTGGTAGCACCAGGCCAAGACCCTGACCGGCAGGTATGACCATGAGTTTGATATCATCTCCGAGTCTATCGAGCAAGATATACTGCAACACTTGAGGTGTTAGAGATTTAGCAATAGCGTTGTTGGCGGCAACCTGAGCGTCAGTGACGACGCGAATGTACTCGGCTTCACCCTTCGCCTTGGCGATTCGAGCGGCGGCTTCCCCTTTGGCTTCAGCTTCTCTCTGCTCAGCTTCAACCTTCACACGCTCTAGCTTGTTCCTTGACTCCCATACCGCCTGCTCGGCCGCCACTTTAGCCTCAATAGCGGCAACGAAGGTGGCACTGAACTGGAACTCCGTTATCGATATTGCCTCAGTGATGATGCCACGCTCCAAAAGTCGAATCGCTAGGAGATCGGCGATTTCGTTTCTGACAATCTCACGTTTCAGAATAAGGTCTTCGGCGGGGTATCTGGCGGTGACCTGCTTGATGACCTCCTGGACGGCCGGAGCGGCAATCCTATTGATAAACTCCATCCCCAGCGTCCGGTAAATCTCGGCGGTCCTGCCTGGCTCCAAGCGCCAGTTGAGGGCAATAGTAGTCTTGACATCTTGAAGGTCGCGGGAAGCCGAGGCCGCACCGACTTCATATTTTTCGGTCCGGACGCCCATCATCACTACCGAATCCAGGAATGGCAACTTGGTCCGGAGACCCTCCTCCAGGACTGTGCCGGTCACTGCGTTAAACCGGATGACCACCCCACGATAGCCGGCGGGGATTGCCGTAAATGAGCCAGCAATGATGCTGATAACGATAATAATGACCCCGATGATGCTGGCAATTCTTCCCCCAAAACGGCTTTTAGGGTCTCCCTCTCTTCCCTTGTTTGTCTCCACCAGGTATAAACCAATGACAATGACAATGATACCAAGAATAAGTAATCCCATGATATCGGCCTCCTTCTTAAAAATTCCTCCAGTAAGCAAACGATTACTTACCTAATGCGCCTTATCATGTTACTAGATAGTGACGGTATTTGTCAATGTTTGTCCAACTCCCCTTTTACTCAATCTTAGTTGTCGCCGGTGTCATTGCGAGTCCTTCGTAGAAGGACTCGCAATCTCGGATGGATGGGGAATGAGATTGCTTCGTCGCTACGCTCCTCGCAATGACAACCATGATTGAGCAGAACCCCAACTCCGGTTGAGTTTCCTGTTCATGTTCTACGATTATGACACCGGTGAATGAACATTGCGTCATTTTGTGTAGCACGCAACCGGATAAGCTGGTCACCGGACGCGGTCAACCCGCACGCGGACCGTGCCATTCTCGTCCCAAGTGGTTACCAGCCGGTCGCCGACTAGCGTGGTATGGGGCCGGTTGGCGCCATCGGAGACCAGGGTCTCCCGACTCACGGTTGTCCCATCCGGGGCCAGTACCAGCCGCACCAGCGCGCCGCTGTCGTCCGGTAAAATAGAGCCTGGCTTCGGAGCGGCCGGCGCTTTCTGGCGAGGAGACACGCCGGTGCGGACGCGCAGATGTACGATAGTGTAGTCACTATCTAACCGAACGGCCGTGGGCATCGCCGCATTCGTGCCGTCTTCGTCCAGCACCGCCCGGACATCGACCGGGCGCCACGAGGCGTCGAACCGGATAAGCCGCACCGCGCCGGTGGCCGAGGGGTTGAGATTCTCGGTCGCGAAGACGAGATAGCCTCCCTCCACCGGGATGGCGCTGGAGCCGTTGGCGTGAGTGTAGGTACCGCCGCCGATACGCACCTGCCCCGTCTTTTTCGCCGAGACATCGAACCGGTGGACGGTGTGCCCGTAGCCCGGCGCAAAATGGGCCACGGCTACGCCATCGGGCTCGGCTACCAGAAACATGTCATTGGTGGGGCCGTCCGTGTGCCCGACCGGGACCAGAGCAAGGCGCTGGAAATCTTTATCTAGCTTGAGCAGATAGCTGGCACCGTCTCCGGCCACGGAGAAGACGAGCCAGTGATAGCCGTGGACGAAGATGTGCCAGTGGTCGGCGATGGACGCTCCGCCTGTGTCAGCCGGGCCGGCTACCGTCTGCCACGCGACCGCCGCGCCGGGGCTATTTACATCCAGGCGGCCCATGAGAAGCTTGCCATCAGACTCGGCGGAGAGAGCGAGTTGGGGACTGCCATCGTCAACAGCGAAGAGCCAAAGTCGGGATCCCGCGACACTCCTGGGGGTAAGTACGGGTGTAATATCGGGCGCGGCGGTGGCTGGTACCGGCGATGTAGCGGAGGCCAATTTGCCGCTCATACTCTTTATGACCGGCGGATTGTCGGCGGCATTCCAGTAGTAGACCCGGTAGGTGCCACCGCCGACATCGATAATCGCCGGGTCGATATTGCCGTCTCCGGCCAGCACCATCTGTCGGTGTCCGAAGTTGATGCCATCCAGTGAGGTGAAGCTGTAGATACCGGGGGCGGCATCGGTGAGCCTGCCGCCGGGGCCAAAGGGGAAAGCAACGGCCAGCATAATGTAGGTCCCATCGGCAAGCCTGATGATCGCCGGGTCGACAAAGCCGGTGAGCCGGGTATCTTCCCTGGTGAAGCTGAGCCCGTCTTCGGAAACGGCGGAGACGATGCCGTGTTTTACGTCCAGGCCGTCGGAAACGTAATAGAGCCTCACCCGGCCGTCCGGCAAGACAATAGCCTCCGGGACCGAAGCCCAACCCCGGTCCGGGGTTTGCTGTGGGTCAATCCTGATACCCTCTTTCTTAAAGCTCAAGCCATCCGTGGAAACGGCGGAGAAAACGCTGTGAACGGACTGACCAGGGCCGCCGGGGCCGGTGGCACCTTTATAGAACATCCTCACCCGGCCGTCCTTCAACCTGACCAGGGTGGGATCGCTGACAATCATCTCCGGGCCGCCGGGACTGCCGGAGGGCACTCTCACCCCCGTTTCTCTGGTGAAAGTAAGTCCATCCTCGGATATCGCCGAGAGTATGCCACCGGGACCGCCGTAGTACATTCTAGACCGGCCGTCTTCCAGCCGGTAGAGGTTGGGGACGATAGCGTCTTCAAGCCGGACGCCCGGGTCAACTGTCCAGAGAAATTGGGTTGCGGCGCCCTGGCTCGCCGGCGGCGCCGGTTCGGCAGCCGGCGTGGGTCCTGACCCCGGAGTCGGAACAGTGGCCGGCTCCGGCCTGGATGCCGGAACCTGAGGGGTCAATGGTGCGGGCACTGGTCCAGGAGAGGGTGATGGAACCGTTTCCGGTACAGGTGGTGAAGTGGGTGCCGACGTACAGCCGGCGGCAAGGATTACCAGTGACACCAGGAGAATAACAATAGCTTTCATTATTATGCCAACTATCCAAAAAATGTCCGTCAAGATTATAATATATCACTTTACGGCGCAAGGTGTCATTGATGCAATATGTGGGAGAGGGGAAAAGGTTACCGGAACCCTTCATCGTAAGTTTTACTGGACCATGTTTAACTTTTCATCGTTAAGTGCAATCAAAACCTGGCTTGAGTCGGTCAAGCTTCTTCCATCTTCAATATCCTGTCGGCATGAAAACCCGTTCACATTTCCGCTGCATGCAGAATGCGCGCATGCCTAAATACTTCTTGCCGTCGTACTCCTCTCTCTGACCGTCTGGGGCGTGACAATTCTTCTCGTTTTCTCGTCATTTAGTGACGCTAGGTCGAGATTGGACTTGATCGGAAATGGAAAGACGCCAATGAATGTTATAATATGTTAGTACGCTGATCTGTCAGGGGGTCATTTTTTAGAAGGCGACTGGAACTGTCCATAATGTCGGCTATAATATTATTTCCGGAATCGGAGCTTGAGAAGGTAAGAGGTCGAATAAACGGCAGACCCAAACGTTGGGACCCAAATCGCTAAAGGAGAAGCTTTGAGTTTCTACAACGTCATTCAAGTCCTGAATCATGCTAAACGCGAGGGTATTTTCCGAAACTATGCGATCATGGGAGGATATGCGGTAAACTACTATATCGAGCCTACCTTTACCAGTGATATTGATGTTCTGGTTCTGGTCGACAGTGACGCTGATTATAATAAAATATTTGCTTATTTTACCCAACAAGGTTATAAGATGGTCAATCTATATGTCGTCATAGACAATACTCAGGTACAGTTTCTCCCCAGCACGATCAGTCCTTTATACCAAGACGCGGTTATAAATGCGAAAAGGGTCACTTTCAAAGATACTACCACCCGGATAATAACCGCCGAGGATCTGGTAGCTTTGCTACTGGTATCTTATAGACCCAAGGATAAAATTCGGATTATGCAACTTCTCAAAGTCGTAAATGAAGATTCTCTATGGAGGATTGTAACACGCTATGACAGTGAAAAAACACCTATCTTCCAAAGACTCAAAGAAATTCTGGGAAGAGATAAATAAACAAAAAGAGAAGTCCCGGAGTGAATTAGCCAAGCTTCCCTTTGAGAAAAAGATCGAGATCCTAGAGCAAATGCAACGGGATAGGCAAGACCTCATGAGTTCTAAGTCTGCGTCTGAATAAATCTTTGGGAGCAACCTTTGCTAAAGCAAAATCTATACTTCCCTGATTTTCTTCATGATTTTTTGGCTAACCCATCTGAAAGTTCAGTGTATTAACCATTCATCATGTTCAGAACTGTAGTGCCTTACGGTTTGCCCGATGCGCCGATATTGCACAACATCCTACATTGTGCAACTTATCCCGGTGTAGTGCCGATGGTGGCTCCACTGCAGAAGATGAGTCATGTTTCTGTTGGACATGAGCAGGCGCCTCTATCCGTTTAGGCTACTTTAGCCAGACGCCGAGTCGCCAAGAGATCACGCGAATCTATCTTCCTGACATCTTGCTCGCTTAGGGTCACAAGTGCCTGGGTTACTCCAGAGCCCAGAACAAATTCGACTTCTAGGCCACCCTTGGGATAAACCTCGACCACTGTGCCCAAGTCTCCCGCGCGGAGGTCATGCTCTGGGATATCGTGCGCAAGCACCACACATTCTAGCTTGCTGAACCTCATCATAATCCTCCAGGATAGGCGGTAACGAACCTAGGGATGCCCGCCCCTTTCAGTATAACCCATACGGTTACAATTTGCATCGTCTTACCAGCAGGACCTGTCATCGGTCCCTCGATAACAAACTTTTGACCATGATGCGTCTCCTCAACTTTGATTACTTCTCTCGTAAGGATTTGCTGTCTGAGATGCAGCTCAAACATCTGCCAATCGCCGGCCGAATATCCCATTTGTCGGAAGAAAGCAGCCTTAAACCGCCCGATCGGATGCGATGACGAAAGAACATAATCTTGCAGCTTTTCGGCATCTATGATCGCATTTTCTGCGTTGGGAAGTTTTGCCAAACCTTGTCCTCAAATGTTATCTAGATTAGCCTTTGCCAATGCGGAACATCTTGCTGCCACAAGTTGGGCAAACGCCCTGGGTGGCTGGTTTACCGTTTTTCATGGTAATGGCCTTGGCGTCTTTCATTTCCTTCTTGGCCCGGCATTTCACGCAGTATGCTTGCATCTTGCTCCTCCTCTGGTCGTGGTTCACAAAACAAGGATAACAGAGAGACACGACACCGTCAACAGGGCGTTTGGCGAAGCAGCGGCTCAAGGCACTCTATTTGGCTTTTTACCCTCTTTCATTAGGCGGAAAATCGCTGATTTTAAGACTTTACACGGTTAGTCACCACTGAAAATTGGCTCTCATCCCTTTGCAAGTTGTGCCAAAAAGCCCTTGACAAACTGGACGAAAGTGCTAAAATGATGTTGGACGATAGTCCAGCATGCCCAGTATTTTGCAAACGAATACGACAAATCTTGGGGAGGTGCTAAGTGAGAACATCCGACACGCGCCGGCGCATTGTCGACTTCATGCGCAATTTTGTTGAGCGGAAAGGCTATGCCCCCACTATGGGGGAGATACAGAAGGCTCTAGACCTCAGCTCAAAGTCGCTGGTGGAGTATCATCTCAAAGCGCTTCAAGAGGACGGGGTCATCGACCGCGAACCAGAGGTAGCCCGCGGTATTGACATTTCCGGTGTCGGCAAGAGGGCTCGCGCTGTCCCGCTTTTGGGAACAATCGCTGCTGGTCAGCCTATCCCAGTGCCCACCGAGGAAACGTGGTATACCGTTGTACATGAGACGGTCGAGGTGCCAGCCGAAATGTTGCCGACAGGGATGCGGGCTTTCGCCCTCAGGGTAGAGGGGAAGTCGATGATTGACGCCTTCGTGGATGACGGGGATATTGTCGTCCTGGAGGCGACCCTAGCAGCGGAGAATGGTCAGATGGTGGCGGCCTGGCTGACCGATAGACAAGAGGCTACCCTGAAGAAAATATACTACGAGCCGAAGCGCATTCGCCTCCAACCGGCTAACGAGAGCATGGAGACTATCTATGTTGACCCGGACAAGATTG
>JAUYDJ010000038.1 GCA_030690025.1 Chloroflexota bacterium
GCATCTGCCCGCAGCCGCCGAATCGATAATGATATCGCCTTACCCGGTAGCTGAAGAAACATCCGACCCGCAAGCCGAAGAGGTGATGGCGGCTATCATCGAGGTAATTCACTCCATCCGCAATGCCCGGGCGGAGCACAAAGTAGAGAGCGGCCGCTGGATTGCGGCCGAGATTTACGGCGGCCGTTTGACGCCGGCCATCAGCGCCTATGCGGAGACGATTCAGTCGCTGGCCAGGGTAAAGCCGGTTACTTTCGTGGACCGGAGACGGGACAGCCCACCCGCCGAGAACTCACTGGTGCTGGTCCTCAAAGAGGCCGATGTAGTCATCCCCATGGCTAGCATGATTGATGTGGAAGCGGAGAAGAAGCGGCTGCAACAGGAGATAGAACAGAGCCAGGCGGAAGTCGCTCGGCTGGAAGCCATGCTGCGCGACCAGGCTTTTCTGACTAAAGCACCGCCGGCGGTGGTGGAGAAGGAACGGCAAAAACTCAATACGCTGAAAAACAAGCTGGCCAGACTCAAACAGCAAATGACCAAATAAGGAGGGGGATGATGTACGAACGCATATTGCTGCCGCTGGATGGTTCCAGGGTAGGTGAGGCTGCTTTGCCTTATGTGGAAGAGTTAGTGGCCAAACTGGTGCCAGCGACTAAAGTAGAGGTGACCTTACTTCAGGTAGTGTCGCCGCTGAGCCATTTCATTATTGCCGGGGAGGCCAGCGCCCAGATTCTCTTTACCGAGAAAGAGCTGGAGCAGGTCAGGCGGCAGGCGGCGGCTTACCTGGAAAAAGCGGCGGCCGGCCTCACCAGGAAGGGCGCTATGGTTAAGGCCAGGGTAGCGGTAGGCACGCCGGCTGAAGAGATTATCAAAGCGGCTGATGAGATTGACGCTAGCCTGATTGCCATGTCAACCCACGGACGCTCCGGCATCGGCCGGTGGGCCTTCGGTAGCGTTACCGACCGTGTGCTGCGGTTCGGCAATAAACCGGTGCTCATGGTGCGGGCACAAAAAGAGTCGCAAAAGGCAAGTAGCCGCTAGTATTTAGTGGCCTTAGATTGGTGCCTCAACGGTTACCGTGGTGCCTATGCCCATCTCCGAGTGTATGGTCAGCTTGCCGCGGATAAGCTGCGCCCGCTCCTGCATTCCAGCCAGACCCAACTTGCCGATACCCGCCAGGTCGCCCATGCGCTGGGGCAGCTCGAATCCCTTACCGTTATCCCTGATGGTCAGCACCACCCTGCCCTCGTCAAATTCCAGGGTAACGCACGCCTTTGAGGCGGCGGCGTGCCGGCGCACGTTGTTGAGTGCCTCCTGGGCAATACGGAAGAGCAACAGCTTTACTTCGTCGGGCAGGGTCTGCTCCTGGCCCAGCACCTTCACCTGGGTATCTATGGCATAGTCCTTGCTGACGTTTTCCGCCATCCACTCTAGAGCGGCGACCAGTCCCAAATCATCAATGATGCGCGGTCTCAGGTCCTGGGCGAAGTGCCGCACTGTTTCCAGCGCCCCGGTAACCCGGGTATGCAGGTCTTCCAGCCTCGCCTTGAATGGCTCGGGTAACCTGGGGCGGGGATTGGACGTGATGGCATCCAGGCGCTGGATGACAAGCAGGAGATGCGGCGCTACCTCGTCATGCAGCTCGCGGGACATGCGCTTTCTCTCATCTTCCTGGGCGCGGGTTATCTGCTGGACATAGAATCTCATATTCTCCTGGAGCTGCTTCTCTTCAGTCACGTCGCGGGCCACATGCTGGAAACCCCGGACTTCCCCATCGATAACGACCGGGCTGGAAGCCATCTGCATTACGCCTTCGGTGCCGCCTTTCTTGATAAACCGTTGCTCATAAGGCTGCTCAATCTCCTCCCCGGCCAGTAGCCGGCGCCGGACCTCGCGGGCAGTATACCGCGACTTCTCACTGATAAGGAAGCTCAAAATATTCATGCCAATGAGCTCCTCGCGGGTATGCCCGGTGAGCTTGGCGAATGCCTTATTGCCATCCAGGATGTTGCCCTTGAGGTCGTGGACCCACATGGCATCGCTGGCGTTCTCAAACAGGTAGCGGTAGTTTTGCTCGGATAGCTCGAGCTTGTTCTTCACCTTTCGCCATCCGCTTCCGAGCCAACGTCATCAAGGGTAATATAGCCCTCCCTCAGGGCTTTAATGATGGCGTCGGTGCGGGAGCCCACGCCCATCTTATTGAAGATGTTAGTGAGGTGGGCTTTCACCGTGCGCACGTTAAGGAACGCGATATTGGCAATATCCTTGTTGCTCATACCTTTAGCCGCCAGCTTCAGTATCTCGGTCTCGCGTGTGGTCAGTTTCTCTCTGGCTGCAATCTCGGTGGCGCCCTTGTTCAGGCCCACCACGCGTTGCAGGAGCTTGCGGGTTACGATGGGGTCGAGCACGGACTCGCCGGAGACCACGGCATGTATTGCCCGGACAATCTCGCTGCTGCGGGCGCTTTTCAGCAAATAGCCGCAAGCGCCGGCTTCCAGAAGTCCCAGGATATAGCGGATGTCGCTGTAGGCAGTGAGGATGAGGATGGAGGTAGTCGGGTTGGCCTGCTTGATGAGCTTGGTGGCCTCGGTGCCGCTGAGCTTGGGCATAACAATGTCCATCAAGACCACGTC
>JAUYDJ010000046.1 GCA_030690025.1 Chloroflexota bacterium
TGGCTGCCCGGGGTACTCTACTGACAAACTGGGCGCCCGGGCTGCCTATTGATATATCGATATAATGTTGAATTCGAGAGCTACGTTCGTGTGTCTGCCAAATAGAAGAAAAGGAGAGCTATGAGTAAAAAAGAAGAGTTACTGGATAAGCTGGCCAGAGCCATCGCCGATGGCGATACGCAGGCCGCCGGCAAGGTCGCCGAGGAGATAATCGCCGCCGGCATCGACCCGGTAGAGGCCGTCTTGCAAGGCGCCACCAGAGGCCTGGAAGTGGTCGGCGACAGGTTTAAGCGTCTTGAAGCCTTCCTCCCTGACCTCATCCAGGCAGGTGATGCCATGAAAGCCTGCGTGGCCGTCTTTAAGCAGCATATTAAGCCGGAGAAAATGGCCGAGCTCAGCCGGGGTAAGATAGTGATTGGCACCGTATACGGCGATATCCACGATATCGGTAAAAACCTGGTGGCAACCATGCTGGCCGCCTCCGGTTATGAAGTCCAGGACCTGGGCATCAGCGTCCCGGTAAAGCGGTTCATTGAAGAAAGCGAAGCCAACAAGGCAAATGTCATCGCCCTGTCCGCCCTGCTCACCCAGACATCCTACTATCAGAAACAGCTCATTGACTATCTCAGAGATGCGGGAATGAGGAACAAGTACTATGTGGTGGTGGGGGGGGCACCGGTCTCACCGGAATGGGCCAAGGAGATAGGGGCTGATGGCTATGCCCGGACGGCGGTAGGTGCCACTCAGCTCATCAATCAGCTGCTGACCAGCGGCGCCAAACCGCCGTTGCCGCAACCCCTGGTCATTAATCAGTAGAATGCGAGGAGGTAGAATATGGCGTCGATTGAATATGCTTTGAAAATACTGGATAAAGCCCACACCGGCCCGATATGCACTGCAAAGGACTGGGGCTTCCGGCTCTCCAAAACCATCGCCGAAAAGTTGAAAAAGCATGGGCTGGAAAAGACCTGCGATACCCAGAACCCGGTCCCCACCGATGATGGGCTGGTTGACCGCTTCTATAAAGCCGGTTACGAGCTGGCCCTGGAAATGGGCGTGTTCTGCCAGGATACCGATAGAATCATCACGCTGACCGAAGAGCAGATTGACAATGCCATTAGGAACGCTCCCGCCAAGCTCCGTCTCGGCAAAGGGAGCGACATGGTAACCCTGAAACACCGCCGCCCGGAGGATACCATCCGGCCGCTAAGTTCCTCACCGATGGGCCACCTCATCACCGAGGACGTTTACGTCCTGCTGCACCAAGGTATTGCCCAGCACCGTGAGATTGACATGCTGCGCAGCGGCACCCTGGGCACCATGTTCGGTCGGCCGGTGCTGGCCGGCAGTCCCTACGAGACGGCCGTGGGCATGTACCAGGCCCGGTTGACCAAAGAGGCCCTGTGGCGGGCGGGACGCCCCGGCATGAGCAACATGGCTATCGCCTCCAGTCCTACCGCCTACGGGCAAATGGGGGGATTTACCTACGGCGGCTGCGACCCCGAAGTGGACGTTGCCCTGATTCTCGCCCCCGGCGAGCTGACCACCAGCTTTGAAGTGCTGCACAAAATGGTCCACGCCATCAACTGCGGCGCCAAAATGACCAACGGCTACTCCTCCATGATTGGCGGCTACCCGGGACGTCCCGAGGGCGCCGCCATGGTGCGCATTGCCACCATTATCCACCAGTACGTTGTCCACCAGACCGATTTCTATAATGGCTCTGTCACCGATGTACGATACCTGGGCAACTGCGGCCGGGAGGGGCAGTGGGCGGAGGGCATATCCACCCAGGCCATCAGCCGCAATACGCTGTTCTGCGGCGTGGATGTCCAGAACCAACTGGCCGGCCCCTGCACCGAGATGCTCCTGTATGAGTCGGCGGTGGCCATGGTCAATCTATCCGCGTCCGGCGCCGCCGGCTACCTGGGCCCGCGCACATCCGGCTCCAAGTACGCCAATCACATCACCCCGCTGGAATGCAAGTTCTGCGCCGAGGTATTGAAGGGCGCCGCCGGCTTGACGCGCAAACAGGCCAACGAGATTGCCAAGGTGCTTATCCCTAAATACGAGGCCGACCTGTATAACCCGCACATCGGCAAGAGCTTCAAGGACTGCTACGATTTGAAGACTCTGGAGCCAACTAAGGAATGGCTTGATATCTACCTCAAGATAAAGAAGGAGCTTATTGACCTGGGGGTCCATCTAGAGTAGCCGTAATGCCGTTCTACCAGAGCGAGAAACACCTGCCGCGGGGGGAAATGTGGCTGGGTCGCGGGCTGTTCGGTGAGCTGGGCTGGAAAGACGACCTGGCCGCGCGCGTCCGTTTGTGTCGCGAGCTGGCAATGGATATCATTTTCTTTTCCGTCGACTCGCCTTCCCCCCATCATCACTCGTTCGACTATAACTATTTTTCCCTCGGCTATGTGCTCCGCCTGATAGCCCAGAAGCGGGCTTTGCCAGTGGGCATCATAATTGATGGCCCCTTCGAGCAGCTGGCGCACCAGCTCGGGCTGCAGGAATTACTTCACCGGTGGCGGGACGAGAAAGACCGGCTCTTGCCGGGAGCCGCCGCACAGGTGGCACAGGTATTCTCGGCCTGCCTCGAGGCCGGGCCTGATGCCATCGTCATCGCCGATGATATCGCTTACCACCAGTCAACTTATGTCAACCCCACCGACTTAGAGGCATCCCTGTTTGGCTTCTACCGGGACTGGGTGGCGCAAGCCCATCGCCTGGGCATCCCGGT
>JAUYDJ010000141.1 GCA_030690025.1 Chloroflexota bacterium
ATCAACGCCGAGCAGGCCAAGCTTGCTGAGGCGGCGGGCGCCTGCGCTGTGATGGCGCTGGAGAGAGTCCCGGCTGATATCCGGGCTGCCGGCGGCGTGGCCCGCATGGCCGAACCCACCATTATTGAAGCCATTATGAAAGCCGTCTCGATACCCGTCATGGCCAAGTGCCGTATCGGGCATTTTGTGGAGGCCCAGGCGCTCCAGGCCCTCGGCGTCGACTATATAGACGAGTCAGAAGTGCTCACTCCCGCCGATGAAAGCCACCATATCTGGAAGCACGATTTCAAAGTCCCCTTCGTCTGCGGCTGCCGCGACCTCGGTGAGGCCCTGCGCCGTCTCGGCGAGGGCGCTGCCATGATACGCACCAAAGGCGAAGCCGGCACCGGCAACATCGTCGAGGCCGTCCGCCACATGCGTGCGGTCATGGACGGCATCCGCAAGCTGGCCACCACCCCCCAGGAAGAGCTGATGAGCGCGGCCAAAGAGATGGGCGCGCCCTTTGAGCTGGTGCAGGAACTCCATAACACCGGCAAGCTCCCCGTGGTCAACTTTGCCGCCGGCGGGGTAGCCACTCCCGCCGATGCCGCCCTCATGATGCAGCTCGGCGCCGATGGCGTATTTGTCGGCTCGGGCATCTTCAAGTCGAGCAACCCGGAAGCCAGGGCTAAAGCTATCGTCAAGGCCACCACCCACTTCAACAACGCCGAAATTATCGCCGAGGTCTCCAAGAACCTCGGCGAGGCCATGCCCGGACTCGATATGAAGCAAATCCCCGACGAGGAGCTGCTGGCCAAAAGGGGATGGTAGCTATGAAAATCGGCGTCCTGGCCGCGCAAGGCGCCTTCGCCGAGCACATTGCGGCGCTGCTAAAACTGGGGGTAGAGGTGGTGCCCGTGCGCCTGCCCGAAGAGCTCAAGGGACTGGACGGGCTAATCATACCCGGCGGTGAGAGCACCTCCATTGCCAAGCTCATGACCGACTATAACCTCACCGCCGAGCTGAGAGACCTGGTCAAGAGCGGCCTGCCTGTGTTCGGCACCTGCGCCGGCATGATACTCCTCGCCAAAAAGGTGGAAAACTCATTCCCGGAGCCCCTGGGCGTGATGGATATTACCGTCAGGCGCAACGCCTTTGGCCGGCAGCGGGAAAGCTTTGAGGCCGACCTATCGATTCCGGCGCTGGGCAAAAAGCCCTTCCATGCCGTCTTCATCCGCGCCCCGGTCATCGAGCACGTCAACAACGGCGTGGAAACACTGGCCAGACTCGATGATGGCCGGGTGGTCGCCGTCAGGGAAGGTAAACTGCTGGCTTCAGCCTTTCACCCCGAACTGACCGACGACCTCAGGTTTCACCGCTACTTTCTGGATATTATCGCCGGGCAGAAATAATTGGAAACTCTTTTATGTCATTGCGAGCGAAGCGAAGCAATCCCTATAATTATTGAGATTGCCACGTCCCGATTTCATCGGGACTCGCAATGACAAGTGGATTCAGGAGGGGCCTTGCAAAAGGTAATCACTGATGACCTGGACGCCCTGCTCAGCATATTGCCGCCGCAAATCCGTCAGCTGCTCATCGAGCAAGAAGACGCCAGGGAGCTGCTGGAGGTAATCCTCGACCTCGGCCGGACTCCGGAAGCCCGTTTTCCCCACCGGGAAATGGCCCTCAGCGCCAAAGAGGTCGACCAGGCAGATATCGACTACATAACAGCCCGCATCGGCATCTTCGGCGATGACAACCGGGCCGGCATCGAGCGCACCCTGCACCGCATCTCGGCCTTCCGCAACCGCAAGGGCCGCATTGTCGGCCTCACCTGCCGGGTGGGACGGGCGGTCTACGGCACGGTGGACATTATCAAAGACCTCATCGACTCGGGCAAGAGCGTCATGCTGCTGGGCCGTCCCGGCGTGGGCAAGACCACCATGCTGCGCGAGGTCGCCCGC
The DNA here is from genome assembly GCA_030690025.1 of Chloroflexota bacterium. Taxonomy (GTDB): domain Bacteria; phylum Chloroflexota; class Dehalococcoidia; order Dehalococcoidales; family JAUYDJ01; genus JAUYDJ01. Next base: position 1,947 of record JAUYDJ010000141.1, read on the forward strand.
GTCCTCGCCGACGACCTCAAGAAAAGGGTTATCGTCGTCGATACCTCCAATGAAATTGCCGGTGACGGTGATATTCCCCACCCTGCCATCGGCCATGCCCGCCGTATGCAGGTGAGCACCCCCACCATGCAGCACGCCGTCATGATTGAGGCGGTAGAGAACCACATGCCCGAGGCCATTGTCATCGATGAGATTGGCACCGAGCTGGAGACCCAGGCCGCCCGCACCATCGCCGAGCGCGGCGTCCAGCTGGTGGGCACCGCCCACGGCAACACCCTGGAAAACCTGATGATGAACCCCACCCTCGCCGACCTTGTCGGCGGTATCCAGACCGTTACTCTGGGCGATGAAGAGGCGCGGCGCCGCGGCACCCAGAAATCAATACTGGAGCGCATGGCCCCACCCACCTTTGATATCGTCGTCGAAATCCAGGACTGGGACAAGGTAGCCATTCACCCTGATGTCAGCGAGGCCGTGGATTCCATCCTGCGCGGCCAGAACATACCCACCGAGGTGCGCTGGCTGGATGAGAATAGAGAGGTCAGGATAGAAAAGGTGGTCACCACTGCTCCCAGCCGGGAGACCGTGATTACCAAACCAACCGCTAAAGGGTCGACCCAGAAGCTGTACCTCTTTGGTGTCAACCGCGGCCGCATCGAGCAGATGGCCGGCGAGATGGGTATAACCCTGGACATCGTCGAAAACCTGAAGAAGGCCAATGTTTTTATCACCTCTAAGAGCTACTTCCGCCGCCGGCTGCCCAAGGTCAGGGACGCCGAGGCGGCCAACATACCTATCTACGTCCTCAAGAGCAGCACGCCGCCCCAAATCAAGCAGATGCTGAGGTCGATTTTCCCCGAGGAAAAGACCGATTCCCTCAACCGTGCCCTGGTTGAAGCCGAGCAGGCAGTCGACAAGGTCATGAACGGCGAAGAGGGAGTCGAGCTGAGCCCGCAGAGCGCCTATATCCGCCGCCTGCAGCACCTCGTCGCCGAGCGCAGCAGCCTGTCCTCCCAGAGCCTGGGCAGAGAGCCCAACCGGCGGGTAAGAATTTATAAGTAAGGTCTGGCGAACCCCGCTCTCCACTTGCATTAAAGCCTGCATACCAGTAGTATTTTAGCGATGGGTATGTCTCTATTTATCACCTTTGAGGGTGGGGAAGGCTGCGGCAAGAGCGTCCAGGCCAGGGCGCTCTACAAGAGGCTATCACAGCTCGCTGTCCCGGCGCTGCTGACCCTCGAGCCGGGCGGCACGCCGCTGGGCGACCGCATCAGCCGCCTGGTAAAATGGGGGCAGGATATTGCCATATCACCGCTCACCGAGCTGCTCCTGTTTAATGCCTCCCGCGCCCAGCTGGTGGCTGAAGTCATCAAGCCCAGCCTCAAAGATGGCAAGGTGGTTATCTGCGACCGCTTTGCCGACTCCACTACCGCCTACCAGAGCTACGGGCGGGGGCTGGACTTAGACATGGTAATGTCCATTAACCATGCCGCCACGCTGGGCCTGCAGCCCGACCTCACCATCCTGCTGGATATTCCGGCGGAAGCCGGCCTGACCCGCAAGAAAGACCGTAAACCCGACCGCTGTGAGCAGGAGAACATCGCTATTCCCCGCCGGGTGCGCGAAGGCTACCACAAACTGGCCGCCGGCAACCCAAAACGCTGGCTGGTGGTGGATGCCGCCCTATCTAAAGCGAAGGTAACCGGGATTATCTGGGACAAGGTTGAGCGGCTGCTCTCCAAAGGTTAGGCGATGACTAAGCAACGCGTCGCCGTAGCCATGAGCGGCGGGGTAGACTCCTCACTGGCCGCCGCCCTGCTTAACGAGTCCGGCTACGAGGTCATCGGCGTGACCATGCAAATCTGGCCCGCCGACCAGCCCGAAGGTAATAAATTCGGCGGCTGCTGCGGGGTGGACGCCGTTGAGTCGGCCAAGAGGGTCGCCTACCAGCTCGGCATCCCCCATTACGTGATGAACTTACGCGACATCTTCGCACAGAAAGTTATCACCGACTTTTGCGAGGAGTACCGCCGC
>JAUYDJ010000154.1 GCA_030690025.1 Chloroflexota bacterium
ACCCTGCCGGGCCAGAGGCGACCACACCTTCGGGGCGATGCGCACATGGCTGAGCACACTGCCACCACGCTGCGCCATGCCCAGGGTATCGGTCTTTTTAACATCGTAGCCAATCGCCAGCGCCACCTCGCTGATAATGTCGCTGGCCAGGATAACCCCCTGCCCGCCCACCCCGGTAACCAGCAGGTCCAGTTTCTTCATTTGGCCACCCCGGCCTTACTCTCACCTAACGCCTTCTGCGGGCAAAGCTGCTCGCAGACGCCGCAGACATCCCCCACGCACATAGCCGTGTCAACGTAGACCTGCCCGTTTTCACTCTGGATGGCCGGGCAGCCGGTAAGCAGGCAGATGCCGCACTGATTGCATTTCTCGATGTCCACCGCGAATGGTTCGCCGCGACGCGGTACATTGACCGGACAGGCGCCGCGCACGATAATAACGGAAAGCGCGGGACTCGCCAGAGAATTCTTGACGGTAGCCCTCAGGTCTTTCAAATTGAAGGCATCCACCACCTTGACATCACTCACGCCAGCGCCCCGCACCAGGTCTTCAAGCTTCACGGCATTGGTCTCCTGCCCCTGGGCGGTAACGCCCGTCCCCGGGTGCTCCTGGTGGCCGGTCATGGCAGTGGTGTTGTTGTCCAGTATGATGATGGTTATACGTCCCCGGTTATAGACGGCATCCACCAGCCCGGTAATACCGGAATGCAGGAACGTGGAATCGCCGATAACCGCAATTACCCGCTGCTCCACGCCAGCCTTCTCCGCCCCCAGCGCCTGCCCAATGCCGGCGCCCATGCAGGCGGTGGTATCCATCGCTCGCAATGGCGGGTAGGTGGCCAGGGTATAGCAGCCGATATCGCCGGCGATGAGCAGCTTCGGCGCGGCCTTGGCCTTAGCCCGCTGCCCGATGCTGCTGAGGGTAAAGAATAGACCGGTATGAGGGCAGCCGGCACACAGCAGCGGCGGACGCTGAGGCAGCACTGGCGGTGCCAGCATCGTTTTTCGCGGCGGGCTTTTTGCGAGCCAGCCAGCCCGGCGAGCGCTCTCCTCGACAATATCCGGGTTGAGCTCACCGCCACGGGGAATGAACTCCTTGCCGCTCACTTTAATCCCCATCGCCAGGATACTCTCCTCCAGGAAAGGTTCCAGCTCTTCAATCACTATGAGCCTTTCGACCTGCGCCGCGAAGTCGCCAATTATCTTCTTAGCCAGGGGATAAGTCATACCGAGCTTGAGGAAAGAGGCATCCGGGAAGATTTCCCGGGCGTACTGGTAGGCGACGCCGCTGGTCACGATACCGAGCCTGCGCTCACCCCACATTACCTGGTTGAACGGAAAGCCTTCAGCAAAGGCAGTCAGCTTGGCCAGACGCTGCGCTATCTGCGGCTGGCGCAGTCGAGCGTGGACCGGCAGCATCACATACTTGGTAACATCATACTGAAAACCGGTCGGCCGGTCCGGCACCCGCCGGCTCCGTTCGGTCTTCACCGCCGATTTGGAGTGAGAGATACGGGTGGTGGTACGCAGCAGCACCGGGGTATCAAACTCTTCACTGATATCAAAAGCCCGCAACATAAGCTCATAGGCTTCCTGGCTGTCACTCGGCTCCAGCATGGGCACTTTGGCGAAGCGGGCATAGTAACGGTTGTCCTGCTCGTTCTGCGAGCTGTGTATTCCCGGGTCGTCGGCGCTGACGACCACCAGCCCGGCGTTGACGCCGGTGGTTGCGGCCGCCATAAACGGGTCGCTGGCCACATTCAGACCCACCTGCTTCATGGAGACCATGGCACGGGCCCCGGCATAGGCGGCCCCCAGCGCCACCTCCAGCGCCACCTTTTCGTTCGTCGACCACTCCGCGTAGACGTCCTTGAACTTGGCCATGGACTCGAGTATTTCCGTGCTCGGAGTGCCCGGATAGGCAGCGGCCACCTTCACGCCGGCATGATAAGCCCCCAGGGCCAGCGCCTCATTTCCGGAAAGCAGTCTTATCATCTCACCAACTACAATCGATGAACTACTGGCTCGATTTTACCATACCCCGGCTCAGGCCAACAAACAAGCCTGCTAATAACAAAAAAGTGAGGGCCCTTTTCAGGTGCCCCCACTATTTAACCACTCGCTCGGACCCAACCCGCTCGCGGTGTTCATCACCGCAAAGACTGCCTCTTCAGGCCAGCCCTCACTCATTTACGGGTCAAGCCCGGGTTCCCACCCGCCCCGCCTCACGGCAGGGCATTAACTATCCACCTGCCATACCCCATATAACCCGTGAAGCCTCATAGCACACCTCCCTGGAAGTAATTCGGGTACCACTGGCTTCACCTTAATTTCTAGCATACTTTGCCTCTCAAGTCAATAGGTAAATATACCTAATTTGACACACACCCCCGATGTGGCTAGAATTAATCATCAAATCTCCGAGCCAGGTCTCCTAAAGGCCCCCGCCCATGGAGACTGGCCGGCAGGGTATTGCGGGAAACGGCAATGCCTCCCGTATTTGGAAAGGAGAGCTTATGATGGTGTTTTATCTCATCAGGCCAATCCTGTTACCCTAGACCTACTGGCTCATCTATTCTTCCAGCTTAACTGCAGAGCAAATCAACTTTAGCTAGAATGGAGAATGTATGTCTTTTAGCAGCAAACCATTCATGAAAAACAGGTTGGCCAGCGTCCTGGCATTAGCGGCTGTTGTCGGACTCATGGCAGGCATGGTAGGCTGTGCTTCTTCCGCAGCCTCACCATTACCGCCAACTCCAAGGTTGCGTGTGGCCACCACCACCAGCCTATACGATACCGGCCTGTGGGGATACCTGGAGCCTATGTTTGAGAAAAAATATAAGGTCGAGGTAGACATCCTGTCGCTTGGCAGCGGCGCTGCTTTTGAATACGCCAAGAGGGGTGATGTGGATGTCCTTACTATCCACGATAAACCCAATGAGCTAAAGTTTGTTTCCGATAACTATGGCGTCGAGCGAGTCCCGTTTGCCTACAACTATTTCCTCATTGTCGGCCCGGGCAGCGACCCGGCTGGCATCAAGGGCATGGACCCCGAGGCAGCCTTCAAAAAATTGATGGGGACGGGAAAAGGTGCCTTTGTCTCGCGAGGCGATAACTCAGGGACGCACTCCAAAGAAAGGACAATCTGGAAAAACGCCGGCTTCGACTATGAGGCCGTCAGGAAAGCCGGTGCCTGGTACGTGGAGAGTGGACAGGGTATGGGCCAGACCCTGCAAATGGCCAGCGAGAAACAGGCCTACACCCTGACCGATATGGGCACCTATGTGTCTTACAAGAGCAAGTTGGAGCTGGTGCCGCTCGTGGACAAGGGTAGCATACTGCTTAACGTCTACTCCGTCATCGCGGTCAACCCGCAGAAGGTAACGGTGGTGAAAAACCTTCAGATGGCTAACAACATGATAAGCTTTCTCACTTCTCCGGATATACAGCAGCTTATCGGCAAATACGGCGTTAAAGATTACGGCTTGCAGCTATTCACCCCCTGCGCAGGGAGCGAACCGGGGTAAAGTGATAGGACAAGAGATTGGTTGAGATATGGCACGGCCTGACCAGGGCCGTACAACTTATAGTTACCCTCGACCCGGAAGTGATGGCGATAGCCGGGCTGTCACTGAGGATTGCCATTTCTTCCACCCTGCTTGCCGCCGTTATCTGCCTGCCGCTCAGCAGCCTTATCCACTTCCAAAACTTCCGCGGTAAACGGTCCCTAATCAGCCTGATACAGACGTTCTACAGCATACCCACCGTAACCGTCGGACTGCTGGTCTTCGTGCTCTTTTCCCGGTCGGGGCCGCTCGGTGGACTTAACCTTCTTTTCACGCCAACGGTCATGGTCATCGGACAGATAATCCTGGTTACACCCATATTGCTCGGACTGACCATCTCCGCCCTCAGCGGCGTGGACAGGACAATAACAGATACTGCTCGCTCGCTCGGTGCCAGCGGCTGGCAGGCGGCCTGGGTCGTCCTGCGGGAAGCCAGGTTCGCTGTCATGGCGGCGGTTATCCTGGGATTCGGCCGCGCAATCTCCGAGGTGGGGCTGGCCATCATGGTGGGCGGCAACATACGGGGTTTCACCCGGGTCATCACCACCGCCATCTCGCTGGAGACATCCAAAGGTGACTGGGAGCTATCCATGGCCCTGGGTATAATTCTCATCATCATTGCCCTGGTCATCAATATAGCCTTGAACAGGATTCAGCAGAGGTAGCATGTTTTTACTGGAGACCGTGGACTTGTGCCAGAAGCGCGGCACGCAGGATATCCTGAGGAACATCAACCTTAAGGTTGAGCGAGGCGAGGTTTTTGCCCTGATTGGCCCTACCGGCGCCGGCAAGACCACGCTGTTACGCCTGCTCGACCTGCTGGAGATGCCAGCTTCGGGCAAAATATATTTCGATGGCGTGGACACGGCGACACCAAACGGCTTGAGGCTGGAGATGCGCCGCCGCATGGCATTTGTCCTGCAGAAACCGGTGGTGTTTAACATGAGCGTTTTTGATAACATTGCCTGCGGCCTGAGATGGCGTGGAGTGGCGGAAAAGGACATCCACGAGAGAGTCGACAGCATGCTGGAAAGAGTGTCGCTTTCTGCCTACCGCGACCGCAACGCCAGGACGCTGTCCGGGGGAGAAGCGCAGCGGGTGGCAATCGCCCGGGCGCTGGCTACCCGGCCCGAGCTATTGCTGCTCGATGAGCCTACGGCCAACCTCGACCCTCTGTCCACCGGCAAAATCGAGGCGTTGATAACCGATATCTCACAGCAGCATGAGACCACCATCATCATGTCCACCCACGATATGGTGCAGGGCCAGAGACTGGCCATCCGGCTGGCGGTAATGATGAACGGCGAGATACACCAGATGGGCCAGGTAGCCGAGGTATTCACTGCCCCCAACAGCCGGGAGGTCGCCGAGTTCGTGGGTGTAGAGAATATTGTGGACGGGGTAGTCACCGCCAACGAGGAAGGACTGGCTAACGTGGACGCCGACGGCAAGTCCATCGAGGTCATTTCCGGCTACCCCGCTGGCGAGAAGGTGCATGTCTGCATCCGGCCCGAGGATATTACCCTGGCGCTATCGCCAATCTCCAGCAGCGCCCGGAACTCATTTGCGGGCAGAATCAGACGGGTAGTCCCGGCCGGGCCGCTCGCCCGCGTGGAGGTCGACTGCGGCTTTCCGCTGACGGTGCTGGTCACCAAACGCTCCGCCGAAGGGCTGGCTCTTTCCGAAGGCAAACCGGTCTACGCCATCTTCAAGGCTACCGCCGTCCATGTGATAAAGCGAGAAAAGAATTGACGTCTTCCGTCCATCTGTGCTATAAATTTGAAGGTTGGCAGCGTAGCTCAGTGGTAGAGCAGGGGACTCATAATTCTAGGCTAAGTATGCCGATAGGTGCCGCTAGATACAAAATAGAACCTTTGTGTCAATCGCCGAAACCCTGTTTTGAGGCTAGAGTGCCTTTTGGTGACATCCTGTCCTTTTTAGTTTGTCGCCAAAATGTCGCCGAAAGTAGTAGCTCATCGACCTTGCACTAAGCTCGATTAATCCTTAAATAATCTTCTTGGCAGGGGTGGCCCCTCCCATGGAAATGCTGGCAACCAACCAGGTAGCTTCCACTCTGATGAGGTAGATGGTTCAGGAGGCTGCTCGGCTTTTCTGACAGCAGGTGTTGGTGAATAGACTGGAGCCCAGTCAATTTTTGTGTTTGCCTCAGAAACTCGATTACAGGGATCCAGTCGCCGACATGGAAAAATCGGCAGCATATTAGTCTTTGAAGGAAGAAGGCTACGTCCTCACAACGCTTTCTATCTATTGTGGTAACTACCTCACATAGAAGGTGACTTCTAATCCATACATATTTCGCCTTCAAACTCGGCGAGATGTTTATCACAGAGTACTAAGGGCTCCATCCACGACAAAGTGCGAGAAGTTACCCTTGACAAGGCGACAACATAGCTAGAGGCAAGCTTAATTCAGTAGCGACATTGCTTCTTGCTC
>JAUYDJ010000098.1 GCA_030690025.1 Chloroflexota bacterium
TAACCAGATGAGCGATAATAAATTTGCAGAAAGGATGGTTAAAGCACGTTCCAAGCTGTTTAAACAGACCGATAGATTCTCTCTTGTGGGTGAATCCAATCAGCTTCCGTCAGGCTCTTTCTTCGATTAGAAAAGAGTTAGAAAGCGTGACGATTTCACGAATTGACGGGATGTTAAGTTGAGACGGCCAGAAGCTTGCATTTGATTAGGGAGGTTCCGGCCCTCCATGGCGGGCCTTACCAGACAGTTCCCGAACTCCTGTTTGAGAAGAAGGGGCTGATTCCGGCGTTACAGCAGTTGCCTATATCCTACTAAAGACTGGTGATATAAAATATCATAATTTCGTTATTTTCGCCTCTTCATTTTATGACTTTTCAATGTTTGGCGCTCTATAATTGCAGTAATATGTTGGCGTGACCTGCTGAGACACATCCTTCGAAAGACATCGAAATTAGGGGCTTTGTCCGCCAAGATTACGTAGGTTTACGTATTACCACAGAGCGACTTACCGATTAGCGTTGAAGTGACAGTTATTAAATGAATAGGACTGAAGTAAAAAGGAGGACACCATGTTCGCACGAGTAAGCACCATTCAAGGGAAACCGGAACAGACGGAGGATGGAATCCGTCAGTATCGGGAGCAGGTTATGTCTGCGGTTAAGAAGATGGCTGGATTTAAGGGAGCCTATTTCCTGGTCGACCGCAAAAGCGGCAAAGAAGTTAGCATCACTCTATGGGACACAGAGAAAAACTTGCAAGATAGCACCAAGGCTGCCGACCAGCTACGTGCGCAGGCCTCCCAAACCGTAGCCGCTTCCAAGCCACCGATAGTCGAGATATATGAAGTTGCGGTGCAACCGTAGCCTATAACAAAGGAGGTCTAACTATGGATGAACAACAGCATCATGAAGAGCTTGTAAAAGGAATCACCGAACAAATGAAACCCGTGCTGGAGAAATCCCCACAGGCTATCTATGTGTACCTGGATGATAACCATAAAGTCTGCAACAAGAAGCTCACTGACCTACTCGGTTACGAGTCACCAAAGGAATGGGCGGAAACGGATGCGCCTCTAGCCGATGTTATAGAAGAGGACCAGCCGGCTGTGATTAAGGCTTATGAAAATGCCACGGAGAAGATGCTGGCAAGCAGTATCGAGGTTAGAGTGAAAAACATCAAGACCGGCAAAGTCGTTAAAACCAAGATGATACTGGTTCCCATTGCATATAGCGGCCATCTTTTTGCCATGCATTTTCTAAGCAAGATTTGATTGGGTTACTTCAGTGCATATCCACTTAAAATGGCGCCTTTTGGGTCAGAGGCCCTGGAAAGGCAACTGAAAAGGATTTCCCTGAGAAGATCGTATCTTTATGAAAATCGGCTGTTCTAGGTATCGTCACCTTTAGTAGGTGTCTCTGGTAGTGTGAAATTATTGCATAGCAATTGTCTAAATTCTGCTATATTTTTGTACGTGTTGGTGGGGAAGCGGGGAGTCGAACCCCGACGCCTTGCGGCACGTGGTCCTAAGCCACGCCTGTCTGCCAGTTCCAGCACTTCCCCTCGGGGTCAGGAAGAATTACTCCCCTAATATAGCATTCTGCGGCTGGCGTCTCAACGGTCTGGCTACATGAAACGCTCGAAGCGCTCTTTCTTAGCCTTGCATATCGGGCAGACCTCGGGCGGGCTTTCCCGGGCACACAAATAGCCGCAGACCTTGCACCGCCATACCGGCAAAGGCAGCGAGGCAGTACTCCGGCCTACCGCCGCGGACGCGGTCTTCTTCCTTTGTTCGGGCGGCGGGCGGCGTTCCGGAATCGGCCCGACCTTCTTTTCGCCGTGTAAGGCTGCCCCGGAGACGTAGAGCGCACAGTAGCAGGCGTCCCAATCGGTCAGGTCGGGGTCGCGGTAATCGCAGGGGCAGATAATATCGAGGTCGTCCTCTTTGCGCCCGGACGCCAGCCGGCACGGGCAAGCCCAGTAGCCGTACCTTTTCTCGTTGGTAAGCAGGCCCTTGACCAGGTCTCTGGTGAACTCCACATCAGGGTTGAGATGATATCCGCCCGCCTCGGCTTCTTTGTTCAGCCGCTCATATAGGCGGTTGATTTCTTCAGGGCTTACCGTTATCTGGCCGTTCATGTCTTCAACGCTTCCCGGATTTCATCTTCGGCGAATCCCACAATGCACTTGTTATCGTTTATAACCAGGGTGGGAAAACTGCAGCTGGGGTTCCAGCGCTTGACCGTTTCCATGGTTTTGTCCTTCTCGCCGCCTTGCAGCAGGTCGACGTACTCGTAGTCATACTCAATCCCCAGCTTGTCCAGCAGGTCTTTTGTCTTCCTGCACCAAACGCACGTGCTGAGGGCGTATAGCATGACATGACCTATCTTCTTACCGGCAACGTGTTTTACAGACATGGCCAATCTCCTTCCCGCATCTAAGGCGAACCCACTGCTGTCTGATTCAATAATACCACAAAGCTATACCCATTTTGCGGGTGCTGAAGTCAGCGGAAAGCAAAGCCCCGTCTCTAGAATCTCCTCCCGATGTTATCTGGATAAAAGGGATGAGGTTGATATATTATGAGAGAAGAAGCGTAAACCAAAAGCGAAGGAAAACCATTTTACCAACGGAGGTAAGCTGACATGATAAAAGGCGGCGTGCCTATTGGCAGAGTGTTCGGCATACCAATCAGACTCCATTATTCGTGGTTCTTTATCTTTGCCCTGATAACCTGGGCGCTAGCTACCAGCTATTTCCCGCTTACCCATCCTACCTGGACTCAGGGTATGTCGGTGGCGGCCGGACTGATAACCAGCCTGCTTTTCTTTGGCTCGGTAGTTTTCCACGAGCTGATGCACAGCCGGGTCGCCCTGGCTCAAGGCATGACAGTGCAGTCGATAACACTTTTTATCCTGGGGGGCGTGTCGCAAATCACCGAGGAACCCAAGCAGGCTAAAGATGAGTTCCGCATGGCCTTTGCCGGCCCGCTGAGCAGCCTGGTGCTGGGCGGCGTATTCTGGGGAATCGGGCTCTGGACGGCAAACACCAACCAGTTTATATCGGCGGTTGCCCTCTGGGTCGGTTACATCAACATCATACTGGGCATCTTCAACCTTATCCCCGGCTTCCCGCTGGACGGGGGGCGCGTGCTCAGGTCGCTGATATGGTGGCGCAACCAGAACCTGCAGAGCGCCACACGAATCGCCTCAAACATCGGGCGGGGGATAGGTTACCTGGGCATCTTTGGCGGTATATGGCTCATCTTCACCGGCAACTGGTGGAACGGTATCTGGTTTGCCCTCATCGGCTGGTTCCTGGAAAGCGCCGCGGCCGGCAGCTACCGCCAGCTAATGCTGCAGGACATGCTGCAGGGCCATACCGCCGGTGAAATAATGACGCGGGACTGCCTGGCGGTAAGCCCGGATATCACCGTGGAGCGGCTGGTGAATGAGAATATCCTGACTACCGGGCGCCGCTGTTTTCCCGTAGTTGCCGGAAACCGGCTCGAGGGCCTGGTGACACTGGACAACGTCAGGTCGGTGCCGCGCGACCGTTGGCCCACGGCCATTCTGAAAGAGACCATGACAACCCTCGACCATCTGAAATCAGTCGGGCCCAATGAGAGTCTTTCCAATGTTCTGAAAATCATGACCGAATCGGACATTAACCAGGTGCCCGTAGTGCAGGACAGCAACGTCATCGGCATGGTGAGCCGGGATAACCTGCTGAACTTTATCAACCTGCAAAGTTCGGTCCGTGCCTGAGCAAAAAGAATAGAGAGGGGGCTTTCAGCCCCCTCTCCATTCTTACTCGAGCCCGGTAAACCGAATGCGGAGAGAACCGCTACTTGATACTCTTACCCCTGAGGTAGTCAATCATCGGCCGGGTGATGAGTGGCACCACGTCGCCAATCATGTGCGGCATGAGGTTGTCCATGACTTTGGGCATCAGCTCCGGCATCTGCTCGGCCATGTAGTCGGGCATGGGAACACGCTCGGCCACACGGTGCAGCATGACCGGCATCACCTTGGGCATCATCAGGGGCAGCAGCCTGGGGAACAGTACCGGGAACATCGGCTTCATAAGCTCAAGCGCCCCGGGTAGCTTCCCCATCAGCCGCATCATCGCCCCCATGTGCAGCGGCATGGCATCGATGAGTTCCGGCAACATGGTGCCCATGAGGTCGGCAAAGCCGCGGGGTGTCATCAATGCAATCATCGCTTCAAAGACGGCCCACTGCTTCTGCACCTCCGGGTTCGGGTCGGGGAACTGGTAGCCCAGTGCCGAAGCAGCGAAACGGGCCAGGTCGACCACCTCGATGGGGCTGTGTTTCTTATCGGCGCTGACACGGAGCTGGAACTCGCAGCAGGGACAGAGCGCCAGCACCTTTGCAGCGCCCGTGTCTGCCGCCTCGTCCAGCCGCACCTTGCCTACGTCCGCCGCTACTAGCGGCTCCTTAATCAGGGTGAGCACACTGCCACAGCAGTGCGCCGACTCGCGGTTACACTCCATCTCCACCAGCTTTACGCCGGGAATAGCTTTAATCAGCTCACGCGGCGCTTCGTAAACGCCGGATGCCCGGCCAATGTGACACGAATCGTGCCAGGTGACCGTGCTGGTCTTATGCCCGTTCGGCGGGAAGGCAAACTCGCCGGCCCGAATTTTTTCGGCTAACACTTCGCTGTAATGCCTGGCCGTGATGCCGTATTCCAGTCCCAGCTTCTTCGCCCATTGCGGGTAGACCTGCCGCCACATCATGTCGCACGCGGGACACGAGCTGATGACGGTGTCGGCGCCGGCTTCCCTGACCATGCGGATGTTGCTCGCCATCACCTCTTTGAAGACGTCCCACTTACCGGCGACGAGCATGGGCGTCCCGCAGCAGCTCTCCTTATTGCCGGGGTAGGTGAAATCAACGCCGGCGGCATCGAGCAGCCGGACGCTGGCCATGCCGATATCCTGCTCCACGTAGCTCGCCGTGCAGCCGGCGAAGTAGACCGCCTTCGCCCGGTGCGACGGCCCGTGCTTTTCCGCCAGGTCCTGAGGAAACCAGGTACTGCGGTCGCGGCGGTAACCAGCCCATATATCACCCTCTTTGCGCAGCGCGGCCGCCATCATTTCAAAGGGCGGGAAGGTCATTCTCTTTTGCTCGCGCACCAGTTGACCCCGCAGCTTCATCCATGATGCCTCGATGGGCAGGGCGGCGGAGCAGCGCAGGTTGCATAGCTCACAGGTAGTGCAGGCCAAAATCGAGTCCACCATGAACTGGTCCCACTTTTCGCGGCCTTCCATGTACTCGCGCAGCCAGTACCATTTGCCCCGCGGGGACTGGCTTTCCCAGCCGCGCCCGTAAAACTGGTCGCACTCGGCGACACAGTAGCCGCACTGAGAGCAGCCGTAGGCATACCAGGCAACATCGGCCGGGATACCGCGCACCGGTTTCCTGGGCCGCTCACCGATATCCAGCACGACTCGATTACCAATAGGTCGGAGCAGAGGCTCGACGGCGCTGGCCAAGCTAATAAACCGGCTGAGCGCGCCCTGACTGATTACCTTGCCCGGGTTCAGGATATTCGCCGGGTCAAATCTGGCCTTAAACTCCCGCAAAATCCGGACCTTTTCCATACCCAGCACCTGGTTGGCCTTGCTCGAAAAATAGAGCCCGGTGGCGTAGGGCCGCCCACCGTGCTTCTCGGCGATTTTGAAGATAGTCAGCGCCAGGCTGAAGACGAAATTATAGCTGAACTTACGCTGGTCGCTGGGGATGAATCCCAGAATGACAACCTCGGGCTGACCGTTAGAGCCATCCTTGATAACGATGCCCTCCTTGACAATGGGCTGGGCAACCTTGCGGACTATCTCATCCATCATGTCACCGAGAGCGGAGAGCGGCACGACCACCTCGACGGGCACCAGGCTTGGCCCCAGGCGCTTTACCATCATAATCTTGAAACGGTTTTCCCATTCGTGGCGGGCGATGGCATCGCTCAGCATCTCGCCCCGATACGCCTTGAGCAAGTCGGGAAGTCGGTCTCGCACTGCCTGACCGTCTGCCCGGCGGAAAGCCAGGGTAACAATGTAAGCCGATGGCAGGGACACCCTCTCCTCAGCCGGATGGCCGTAGCGCTCCATCAGGGGGGTCTTGTTCCTCAGCTCGGCCATCCTGGGGTTGATGAAGAGAAGGGACCATATGGGCAGTTTTTCATCGATAAGAGCCTGCACCAGCCCCTGGAGGTCACCCGCCTGCGGGCAGGCTAACGCTAATACGTCCAGGTCTGCCAAAGGTTTAACAGCAATGGTAACCTCGCTGATGAGGCCGGTAATGCCTTCGGCATCAGCGAGCAGGTTAAGCTCGGCGCCACTGAATTCTTTAACCGAGCCATCAGGCAGCACGGCGCGGGCGCTTTTCACGTTACCGGCGAACCAGCCCTCCTGGTAAGAGCCGATGCCGGCGCCGCCCTGGGCTAGCCAGCCGCCTACCGTGGAGCTGGGATAGCTGCTGGGATAGAGCCGCAGGGTCAGTCCATGCCCGGCCAGCTCAGCATCAAGCCTCTCCCACATTACGCCGGCCTGGACAGTGGCGGTCTGGTTTTGCGTGTCTATTTTGACAATACGGTTCATGCGGTGGAAGTCCACCACCACGCCCTTCTTAATCGGTAAT
>JAUYDJ010000198.1 GCA_030690025.1 Chloroflexota bacterium
GGAGACGCCGAGGTGCCGTCGAGCAGGTGAATAAACACGCGGGTCCGGGCGGCGTGCCGCAGAAAGTCGTGCCCCAGCCCCCGCCCCAGGTGGGCGTCCTCAATTAGCCCGGGGATTTCGGCCAGCACAAAGCTCTTGCCGCCGACATTAACCACACCCAGCACCGGCTCGCGGGTGGTGAACGGGTAGTCGGCAATTTCAGGCCGAGCGGCCGACGCTGCCGCCAGCAGCGATGACTTGCCCACATTGGGAAAACCAATAATACCTACGTCAGCGATGAGCTTCAACTCCAGAACGATGGACTTTTCCTCCCCCGGCTCACCTTTATGGGCGATGCGCGGCGCCTGGTTGCTCGGGGAGGCGAAACGGGCGTTGCCCCAACCACCCTTGCCGCCCCTAGCGATAACCACCTGCTGGCCCGGCTCTACCAGGTCGGCGATGATGGCACCCGATGTCTTAAGGGCAACCATCGTCCCCGGCGGCACGGTTATCACCAGGTCGACACCTCTCTTGCCATGCTTGCGGCTGCCGCTGCCGTTTTCGCCATCGGCCGCCCGGAAAAACCGCTTCCGCTTGAAGACACGCAGGGTATCCAGCCCCGGCGCCGCCTGAATAATAACATCCCCCCCATTGCCGCCATCACCACCGCTCGGACCGCCCATGGGGACAAACTTCTCCCGGTGGAAGGCAACTATGCCATCGCCACCGTCACCTGCCTTAATCTTTATCTCTACTTTGTCCAGCATTGAACCCCTTCCACTATTTATCCACACTTAGCGCCAGATTGCGTATTACCTTCAGTCCCCTCCAATTGAGACCACTGTGTGACTTAATAGTTTATTAAGTAGTGAACTATCTAACATGTCTTCACTCTTCTATTTAATTAATCATTATAATATTAGACCTGAGAGAAAAGCTATTCGGGGAGTGTGACTCGGGCCGGAAAACAGGCTTGCCGCTACCGGGACTTATCCACCGGCGGGGTTAATTGTCAACAATTACGAGGGCCTTAGTGGGGAAAGATTGTTGACAGAGATACTTAGGTATGGCTAGTTGCCATTGGTGGGGTGGGGGTGGAGGGTTTTCTTGATATCGCCGATTTTGCGTCGTAAGCAAGCGCTGGCCTCAATGTCGGCGGCTATCTTCCCACAGGCGTGCATTACCGTGGAATGGTCTCTACCGAACTCCTTGCCAATCTGGGCCAGCGAGCAGTCGGTCTCTTCACGGAGGAGGTACATGGCCACCTGCCTGGCGAGCGCCGTCTCTTTATCCCTTTTCCGGCTTTTGATGTCCTCCAGCGTGATTTTGAAGTCAATAGCGACCGCATCAATCACCAAATCCGCGGTGAGCGGCGTCTTTTCGGGATGTTTGGCGGCGATGTCCTGGAGCGCCTCGGCGGCCAGCTCCAGGGTAGGCTCGGCTCTGACCAGGCGGGCGTAGGCGGTCACCCGGTTCAGGCAGCCCTCCAGCTCGCGGACGTTCTGATGGGCTTGCTGAGCGATAAACTCGAGCACCTGGGGAGCAATGGCCGGGCCGTCTTGCTCGGCCCTGGTGCGCAAAATAGCCAGCCGGGTCTCGAAATCAGGCGGCTGGATATCGGTGATGAGTCCCCATTCAAAACGGGAGCGCAACCGCTCGGACAGCAGCGGCATGGCCTGGGGCGGGCGGTCGCTGGTGATAACAATCTGCCGGTTGGCATTATGCAGGTCGTTAAAGGTATGGAAAAAGCTCTCCTCGGTCTGCTCTTTGCCGCTGATAAAATGGATGTCATCAATCAGGAGCATACCCACGCTGCGGTACTTGTTGCGGAACTCCTCGGTCTTGCGGTGCTGAATGGCAGTGATGAACTCATTAGTGAACTGCTCGGCGCTGACGTAGAGCACCTGGGTGTGGCCGGTGACGGCGGCCTGGCCGGCGGCCTGCAGCAGGTGAGTCTTGCCCAAGCCGGGGCCACCGTAGATAAAGAGGGGGTTATAGCTGTGCCCCGGGCTTTCCGCCACCCCCTGGGCAGCGGCATAGGCCATGCGGTTGGAGCTGCCCACCACGAATGAGTTGAAAGTGTACTTCGGGTTGAACCGGGGCACACTGGCCGGTATGGCGGAGGCAATATCATCGCGGCCGGTGTAGCTCTCCACCGTGTCGTGGTGCCAGCCATTGACCTGGAAGGTGACCCGGGTGTCCCCGCGGGTAAGGCCGATGAGCGTCTTTTCAATCAGAGACCGCTGGTTTTTATCCAGGTATTCGGCGACAAAGGTGTTGGGCACCCCCACTATGAACTGGTTATCCTGATAGGTCAGGCCGACGGTTTTACCGAGCCAGGTGCGGTAGTTTGACTTGCTGACCTGTAGCTGTAACTCGCCTAAAGCGGCTTCCCAGATTTCCGGTGCAGACCTTACTCCCATTTATCCCCCTGTTAAATTTACCCCGATTTCAACCTTCACCATAGCCCCCGTATTTCGTGACCCAGACAACAGCAATACTTCAGCGGTGCCGGCAGCGGAAAAGGGGGAAGAAAGTCGAGGTCTAAGGCAAAATGATAGTTTGGTTGCCAGTGTAAGGCAAATTTTTTGGGGATGGTTGCTGGTCGGCAATAACCCCTGTTTTCCCTTGCAAAGTCCGTCAGACTTCCGTTTTTGACCAATTTTCGCCCTGATAGCCATAAAAAGCGGTTGTTGGAAATATATTTTGATGTTAGAATTTGGTGGAGGTCTGAATGCGCATAGTCTTCATGGGCACCCCTGATTTTGCCGTTCCCAGCCTTAAGTACCTGGTACTAAGCGGTCACCAGGTCGCCGCCGTTTATACCAAGCCGGATAAACCGGCGGGACGGGGGCGTTCCCTGGCGGCATCGGCGGTAAAGCGGGCCGCCCAGGAGTGGGGGCTGCCGGTAGTGCAGCCGGTCAGCCTGAAGACGCCGGAGTCGGTAGAGCAGCTGGCCGGATTTCACCCTGATGCTATCGTGGTGGCGGCTTACGGCCAGATTTTGCCGCCGGCGGTGCTGGATATCCCCGGATACCGGTGCATTAACGTCCACGGCTCGCTGCTGCCCCGGTTCCGCGGCGCCGCGCCGATACCGGCGGCGATTCTAGCCGGGGACGAGTTTACCGGCGTCAGCATCATGCTCATGGAGAAGGGGCTGGATACCGGCCCGGTGCTGGCCCGGGCGCAGGTGCCGATTGCGCCGCAGGATACCACCGGCTCGCTCACCGAGAAGCTGTCGCGGATAGGGGCTTACCTGCTGCTGGAGGCCCTGGGGGGATGGTGGCGCGGCGAGCTTGGCCCCCAGCCTCAAGATGAAGCCGGGGCCACCTACTGCCGCCCTATCTCGAAAGAGGCCGGCGAAATTGACTGGCACCTGTCGGCTGTAGATATCTGGCGGCGGGTACGGGCCTTCCAGCCCTGGCCGGGGTGCTATACCCGGTGGCAGGGCAGGCAGCTTAAGATTATCGAGGCGGTGCCGCTGCCGGCGGAAACCGCTGGCGAGGTCGGGCGGGTGGTAGCATTGACCCCGCCGCGGCAGGGAGCGGCCATTGGCATCCAGACCGGCAATGGAATTCTGGGAGTGCGGCGGGTCCAGATGGAAGGCAAGCAGGAGATGTCCGGGGCCGATTTTTTGCGAGGGCAGCGGCAGCTCACCGGGGCGGTGCTGCCGGGTTAGGAGGCTATTTTGGCTTTACCACGAAATCTGAGCAAGTTCGAGGCTCTGGTGAATATTATTGCCCGGCTGCGGGCGCCGGACGGCTGCCCCTGGGACCGGGAGCAGACCCATGCCACGCTGCGCCGGCACCTGCTGGAGGAGTGCTACGAGACGCTGGCGGCCCTGGACGAGGGCGACCCCGGGAAGCTGTGCGCTGAGCTGGGCGACCTGCTGCTGCAGGTGGTGCTCCAGGCCCGGATTGCCACCGAAGCCGGTGAGTTCGAGATTGGGGACGTGGTCAAGGGCATTAACGACAAGCTCATCCACCGCCACCCTCACGTGTTTGGGTCGACTAAGGTAAAGAGTGCCGGCGAGGTGCTGGCCAACTGGGAAGAGCTCAAGCGGGAAGAGAGGGGTGAGGATGTCTCGATGCTGGCCCACCTGCCTAAAGAGATGCCGGCGTTAAGCTACAGCCAGGATATGCAGTCCCGGGTGGCCAGGGTTGGCTTTGACTGGCCGGATATTGACGGGGTGATTGACAAGCTGGCGGAGGAAGTGGCTGAGTTTAAGGCGGCGGAGAGCCAGCAGCGTAAGGCGGAGGAGTTCGGCGATTTGCTGTTTACCCTGGCTAATATTGCCCGCCGCATGGGGGTGGACCTGGAATCGGCGCTGCGGGAGACGAACCAGCGGTTTTACCGCCGCTTCGCTTACATGGAGGAACTTTGCCTCCAGCGGGGGCTAAAGCTCGGTGAACTGTCCCTGAATGAGCAGAACGTGTTGTGGGAAGAGGCGAAGCGGGAGGTAAAAGGCAGTTAGCCAACATATCGACATATCGACATAGATATGCTACTATTGAGTGGAGTGGGAGGTGAAGGTGATGACAACACTAAAACGTACTACTATTTTTCTGACCGAGGACCAGCACGAGAGGCTGCGCCGGCTTGCTTTTGAGCAGAGGACGTCAATGGCTAAACTGCTACGGGACTGTGCCCTGGAAATACTGGAAGATGAGGAAGATATTCAGGAAGGGCTAAAAGCCCTGGCTCAAGAGGAGGGTACAATAACCTGGGAAGAGTACCAGTGGAAAAGAGATAAATAAGGCTGGTGACTTATAAGATAATCCTGAGACAGCCGGCGCAGAAGCAGTTGGATAGAATCACTGGGAAGGATTATGAAGCAATCGCCCGGACTATCTCGGCTCTGGCGCTAGAACCTCGGCCAAAGAAGGTAAAGAAGCTGGCAGAAAGTGGGCTGTGGCGGATAAGGGTTGGACAATACCGGGTGGTCTATAACATTGACGACGGCGGGAAATTGGTGATGGTAGTCCGAGTTATCAGACGTAACGAAGATACTTACAAGGGACTGTGAAAAGTCGGGGCGAGTGGATTCGAACCACCGACCTCAGCGTCCCGAACGCTGCGCGCTAACCAGGCTGCGCTACGCCCCGCAAACCTTATCTATTATAGGCGGATTTATAATATTCGGCAAGGATAGGCTCACTGAGGTTCATTTGGGTTTTTATTGATGAGTCA
>JAUYDJ010000106.1 GCA_030690025.1 Chloroflexota bacterium
TTCCCCTGGGCTACCAGCATGACTTTGGTGCCGGGAGCAGCCTGTATTTCGCCAATCAGTTTGTCGAGCTCTTCATCGGGGAGAGCGGCAATTTCTTCACCGGTGTCGCCCACGCGGTTGAGCACCCGTATCTTGTAACCCAGTTTGTCTTCAAGCCGGATAGCCAGTTCGGCCGCCCGGTCGCCGGCCAGGAGGACAACACTCTTATGTACCGCCGCCGCTTCCGCGCCGCGGCGCTGCTCGCCCCGCACAATCTGCCAGTGGTACCACAGCAAAGGTGCCGCCACAATCAGCGTCTGTATGCTCCACTTCGAGTTGCGCAGTACTTTAATGTCGAAGGTGCCCTGGAGCATTCCGTTGAGCAGTTGGTAGACAACATTCACCAGGTCGGCGGCCAGAGTGACGATGGATGCGCCCACTATTACGTAAAGGAAGATGCGCCGCGACCGCGCCCGCCACTCGGTTACGCCGCTTGCCTCCGCCCGCCGCAGCACCCGGCTCCAGTAATACAGCCATAGCGGTGCGCCCACCAGCAGCAGCGCCAGGCATAAGCTCAGCTGGTTACGCCACCAGCCGGGGGTAACAGCCACCGGTGGGGCTGTGGCATTGATAATGAAATCGACAATTACGCCGAATAGTATTATCAGTCCGGCAATCAGCGTGCCCAGCCCGAGGAATGACATCAGGTAGAGGTGCACCCGCTGTGCGGAGAAGCGCCGCTCGTTCACCCGGGCGGCCTCCTCCTGGGCCAGCCACTGGTGATAGCTCCAGACCGCCGCGCCCATCAGTATGGTGGGTATTGCCCAGCCCAGGAACTGGAAGTGCGCGCCGGTGGATATGACCACTCCGCCCAGGCCCCAGAGGAAGACGCGGTAGAAAGAGATAGACAGCGCCACCAGCGCGGCGATAGCGCCGCCCAGTATCGCCAGCAGGTAGAAATAGACCTGCCGCAGTGTAGAGTCGAAATCGTCACGGGCGATACGCAGCCAGTGGAAATACCAGGCCAGCCCGCCGAGCACTATCCAGGCGATTCTCATCTGGAAGGCGCTGTTCCAGAACGGGCCGCGGACAATGGCGCTTCCCCAGATGGGCAGGTTCAATGAGGCGATGTTAATAAGTTGCACCGGACCGAGCGTCAGCCAGACCAGCCCGAAGCCGGAAAGTATGTAGATATACCAGCGCCGCAGTGTCCGGGCATCCGGGGAAGGATGTCCTTCAGCTTCAGATACACGCCAGTGGTAGTACCAGATGAGGCCGGTGACAATAACGGTGGCCAGCCCGCCCGAGGAAAACTGGGCTGCGGGCACGCCCGACAGCAGCCACCGCAGGAAATTACTGGCGGCCACCAGGCCGGTCAGGGCGGATACCGTCAGAATGAGATTGAGGAAGACCTTGCGCATGCCGGCGCCGATTTCTTCGGGGACGCCGGCCACGCGGCCTTGAATTGCCCTCCAGAAAAAGAACCACAGCGGCCCGCCAATGACCAGCATGGCCAGTCCCAGGCTGAGCTGCTGCCGGTTGAAAACGGCCCGGCCCACCTGCGCCAGCGCCGAGCCTTTAATGGTGATATCAAAGAGGAGCGATAGCAGCTGGCCTAAGCCGGCGGCGAATATGCCCAGCGTGATGAGGGTAATTATGTAGAAATAGACCCGCCTGGTAGCGCTCATAGACCTCTCCTTTGCTAGTACAGCCAGTATAGCGGCGGACGGGTAGTAATGAACCAGGTGCCACCTGTTTTCGTCAGTTGAAACAAGACCGTCTGGCTGCGTACCGGGTCTTCAAAAGGCCCGCCCGGCCGGAAAACATCGACGACGACTTCCACGCTGGCCTGATTCCCCGTCACCGTGGTCGCGGCCAGGGTAGCCTTCCAGGCTGATGGGGTCGACTGAAACGGGGGCGGTATCTCCCGCACCCAGTCGCTGTAAGACACTATGACGCCTCTCTCTTCTATTTTCAGGTAGGCGTAGGCTTTGGGAAAGTCACGGTCCTGGACGGCGATGAGAAAGCGCTGCACCGTCCCCTGCGGCGTATCCTCCGGCAGCAAAGAAACGTTACCGCCGCGGGTAGTCAGGACGAGGGCTATCGTAACTATGACCAGAACACCAATGGCAATGCCGAAACCGATAAACAAGCGTCTGGGTGACTTCATTCTTCCTCCCACCCCTTCAAGTATCTAAGGCCAGATTAGAGCACCGCGCTACTGAATGTCAAGTAGGCGGATAATACACGGTCGTCCTGTTTCGGGTTGAAATCAAATTGTCATTGCGAGTCCCGATACAATCGGGACGAAGCAATCTCTATGATGCATCCTTGAGATTGCTTCGTCATCCCGATGAAGTCGGGATTCCTCGCAATGACATAGTGTTTGAAATTTGGGAATTTGAGTTTGCTTTTATCCGTTTTCAACGCTGGTTTTGAGCCGGACAATGGCCATTTTGTCGGCTGGGCCGTTGAAGAAATAGCCCGAGCCGCCCTCAGCGACCACGCGCATGAGCTCGGCGCCGTCCCGCACCTTGATGCCGCCCATCACCGTGACACCGCGGGCAAAGAATGGTTCCGGCCACAGGCTGGCGGTAGGGCCGGCC
>JAUYDJ010000004.1 GCA_030690025.1 Chloroflexota bacterium
GCCGGAACGATTCCTCTGGTAAACCGTATCATGGATGAAGCTCTGGTCTCTCTGGTGGCGGCACATCAGCAGTACCGGAACGGGTCTCAGGACAAAGGGGGGATGGCCAGTGATATCAATAACGCGCCTGCTCTGTGATACGGTCGGTCCGGGCGACCACCTTCGCTATGAAAAGAAGGCTGTAACGCGGCCGGTGGTAGTCTGGAATTGCACCCGGCAGTGCAATCTGCGCTGCATCCATTGCTATGCCAGCGCCAACAACCGGAGAGCCTCCGGGCAAATGGACACGGCGGCGGGGAAAGCCTTTATTAGCGACTTAGCCGAATTCGGCGTGCCCGTCATATTATTTTCCGGCGGTGAGCCGGTGGCCAGGGAAGACCTGTTTGAGCTGGCAGAGTATGCCCGTGCCCAGGGGATGAGGGTCGCCCTTTCCACAAATGGCACGCTAATCACCAAAGAGGTAGCCAGCAAAATCAGCCAGGTCGGTTTTGCCGAGGTGGGCATAAGCCTCGACGGCATCGGGGCGCACAATGACCGCTTCCGCGGTAAGACCGGTGCCTATGAGGCGGCCCTTGAGGGTATCAGGAACTGTGTTGCCCTCGGGCTGAGGGTCTCGCTGCGTTTGACCATCACCCGCTTCAACTATGAAGAAATCCCGGCAATTCTCCAGTTGACCGAGGCTGAAAAAATCGACCGTATCTGTCTCTATCACCTTGCCTACTCCGGCCGGGGCGGCAGCCTGCAGAAAGAAGACATCAGCCACTCTCAGACCAGGTCGGTACTGGACATGATTTGTGAGCAGACTGTGGATATGTACCGGCGCGGCTTACATAAGGAGATTCTTACCGTGGGCAATCACGCTGACGGCATCTATGTTTATCTCAGAACGAAGCAGCAAGACCCGGCGCGTGCCGCCAGAGTCCTTGACCTGCTCAGCACCAACGGCGGCAACAACTCGGGTGTCCGGATAGGGGCAGTTGATGACCTCGGCAATGTCCACCCTGACCAGTTCTGGTGGCATTACTCAGCCGGTAATGTGCAGCAGAGAAAGTTCGGCGAGATATGGACGGATAGCGCCGAGCCGATGCTGCAGGGTCTGAGAAACCGCAAAAAGCTGCTTAAGGGTCGCTGCGCCCGCTGCCAGTACCTGGACCTCTGTAACGGCAATCTGCGGGTTCGTGCTGAGGCGGTGTACGGCGATGTCTGGGCGGAAGACCCGGCCTGCTATCTTACCGACGAAGAAATCGGGGTAGCGCGGTGATGGCAGATAACCTGAGACCGGGAGATATTATCCAACCCCGGCTGCAGCTCGTTGCCTGGGAGATAACCCGGCGCTGTAACCTGTTCTGCGCCCACTGCCGCGCTTCGGCGGCGAACGGCCCTTACCCGGACGAACTGACCACCACGGAGTGTTTTCACCTCATCGATGAAATACTGCAGGTGGGTAAACCGATTATCATCCTGACCGGCGGCGAGCCGCTGCTGCGTGAAGATGTCATACCGGTGGCTAAATATGCCGTGAGCCGGGGGCTGAGGGTAGTCATGGGCAGTAACGGCACGCTGGTTTCGGAACAAACGGCGATTGCACTGGCCGGTGTCCCGGTATCACGACTCGCCATAAGCGTGGACTTTCCCATCCCCGAGCTTCAGGACAATTTCCGCGGCCAGTCTGGTGCGTTTGCGGCGGCCATGGCCGGCATAGCTAACGCCCGCCGCGCCGGCCTGGAAATTCAAATTAATTGCACCCTGACCCGGCTGAACGTGGGCTATTTGAATGAGCTCCTGGCTCTGGCGCTTGAGGTAGGTGCGGTGGCTTTTCACCCGTTTCTGCTGGTGCCTACCGGCCGGGGCAAGGGCCTGGAGTCGGTGGAGCTTTCACCTCAGGAGTATGAGGAAACACTCAATTGGATATATGATAAACAGGTGGAACTGGGCGACCGGATATTCTTCAAGCCCACCGATGCGCCTCATTACCTGCGTGTCATGAAGCAAAGGCAAAAGCAAGACGGTGAGGCAAATGCAACGGTGAAATCAGCGCCCGCGCCTCACCACCCGGTACATGCCATCACCCGCGGCTGCCTGGCGGGCACCGGCTTCTGTTTCATCTCGCACCGCGGCCGGGTGCAGGGCTGCGGCTATCTTGACGTGGAAGCGGGCAACATCAGAGAGCAACCTTTCAGCCAAATTTGGGCTGATTCGCCTTTGTTCAACTCTTTGCGGGACCTGTCCCATATCAAGGGCAAATGCGGCGCCTGTGAATACAAAAGAATATGCGGCGGCTGCCGCGCCCGTGCCTACGAGGCTACCGGGGACTATCTTGAGGCTGAGCCTTACTGTATTTACCAGCCGAAGAAGGAATTGGTGGATGTCCAGGACTGTTCTCGATAATATTGACCGCAAATTGCTGGGCCTGCTCCAGATGGATTTCCCATTAACCGGGGAGCCCTACGCCGACCTCGGCCTGAAGCTGGGTATTAGCGGTGATGAAGTGATGCAGCGTATTCACCAGCTCAAATCAGCCGGCATCGTGCGCCAGCTCAGCCCGGTGCTGGACGCCCGGCGGCTCGGCTACCGCAGCACGCTGGTGGCTATGAAGGTGCCGACAGAGCGGCTCGAAACAGCCCGGCAAGTCATTGTGGAACACCCGGGAGTGAGCCACGGCTATGAGCGTGACCACGAGTTCAACGTCTGGATTACCCTGGCGGTGCCCCGGGGGGTTGATATTGATGCCGAGATGGCAAAATTAGCTTCGGCCACCGGGGCTGAAGTCATATTTGGCCTGCCGGCGGTCAAAGTGTTCAAGCTCCGCACCTATTTTGGCGCGGATGGAGAAGCTCCCTCGTCAGCGAATAACGGCTCGGAGACCGCTCTTCCGTCACGGGAGGCCGAGCTAAGCCGGTTGGACAAGCTGGTCATCAATGGGCTGCAGCAGGACTTACCCTTAGCGCCAGAGCCTTTTGCTCCCCTGGCGGCGCAACTGGGCATGGACGTGGTCGATTTCCTGGCGCAGTGCCGGTCGCTGCTCGCTAGAGGCATCATGCGCCGCTTCGGCGCCGCTATTAACCACCACGGTGCCGGCTACAAGGCCAACGCCATGACCGGCTGGGCGGTGCCGCCGGCTCTGGTGGATGCGGTTGGCCGGAAGTTGGCCTCACTGCGCGAGGTCAGCCACTGCTACGAGAGAAAGACCAATGCCCTCTGGAAGTATAACCTTTTTGCCATGATTCACGGCAGCACCCGGGAGTCATGCCGGGAGACTGTAAGCCAGGTATCGGGCGAGACCGGCCTTACCGATTATGTAGTGCTGTTCAGCACCAGAGAGTTCAAGAAGATAAGGGTAAAATATCTAGTATAGGAAGGGGATGCCAGGTGGCTTCATACTATCCAGTTTTTCTCGATATTGACGGTAAAAAGTGCCTGGTGGTCGGGGGTGGGCCGGTAGCCCTGCGCAAGGTGCGGGCATTATTGGAACATAAGGCCAGTGTGGCCGTAATCAGCCCTGACCTCTGTCCTGAGCTGAACGGGCTGGCGGAGAGCGGAGCAATATGTGTAAGCCGCCGCTCTTACCAGGCGGGCGACCTGGCGGGGGCACTTATCGCCATCGCCGCCACCGACGACCGCCGTATTAATCTGCGGATATCTAAGGAAGCCAAGAAAACAGGAGTCCTGGTCAACGTGGTGGATGATGCGGACAACTCCGATTTTATTGTCCCCTCCCGTATCTGCCGCGGAGATGTTGTCATTGCCATCTCTACCGCGGGTAAAAGTCCCGCCCTGGCCCGGAAAATCCGCACCCGACTGGAAAAGGACTTCGGGGAGGAGTACGCGGCGCTGGCCCGGCTGATTGACGAAGTCCGCGCCGAACTAAAACAAGCGGGAATTAAGGTCGATGGTGACGACTGGCAGGAGGCCCTGGATTTAGATTTGCTGATTGGCCTGCTGAAAAAAGGCGAAAGCCAGAAGGCTAAAGCCTTGCTGCTCAATAACCTGAAAAAGTCACCGGCTGAACCTGAGGGAGACTCGCGTGCGACTTAGCCTGGTAGGCGTAAACCATCAGACCGCGCCGGTTGCCATCCGGGAGAAGGTGGCTATCAGCACGGAGAGATTGGGTGAGGCATTGTCACGACTCCGCGCCTATATGCCGCACGGCGTAATCCTGTCTACCTGCAATCGCACCGAGATTTATACTATTGATAACGGCAGCGTCGATGACGGAAATGCGAGCCTGGACTTCTTAACCGCCCGATTGAATGGCCCCGATGATAAGTTACGCCGGCATGTATATGTCTCTACGGGTGCGGCCGCCGTAGAGCACCTGTTCCGGGTGGCCAGCGGCCTGGAATCTATGATTGTGGGCGAGTTTGAAGTGCTGGGCCAGGTAAAGCAGGCGCTGGCGGCGGCGGAAAAAGCCGGCATGGTCAATCTGCCGCTGCGCCAGGCTTTCCACAGCGCCATCCGAGCCGGCAGACACGTGCGCGAGGCAACCGGCATCAGCAAGAATGCCCTCTCGGTAAGCTCGGTAGCTGTCGACCTGGCCGCCGGTGTAGTCGGCGACCTTAAGAAATGTAAAATGCTGGTCATTGGCGCCGGGGAGGCCGGCCGGTTAGTCGCCAAAGTCGCCCGGGATAGGGGAACATCGCGAATCGTTATTGCCAGCCGGACAAAAGATAGGGCGCAAGCCCTGGCGGCGACGTTTAACGGCATACCCACCGACCTGAGCAATCTGGCCGGGGAATTGGGCCGCGCCAATATCGTCGTTGCCTGCGCCGGGGCACCCCACCGCATCCTGGGTGTCCGCCAGGTGGAAGCGGCTATGAAAGAGCGCCCGGGACTGCCCCTGGTAATAATTGATATTGCCCTGCCGCGGAACGTGGCGCCGGAAGTGGGGCAAATAGCCAATGTCTTCCTGTATAATATCGATGCCCTCACTGAAATCTCCAACTCCAACCGTAAACAGCGGGAGGGCGCCATCCAGCAGGCGGAAGGGATTATAATGAGCGAGGTGGACAAATTCGCCGCCTGGTGGCGGGATTTCGAGGTTAAACCGGTGCTTGGTGCCCTGATGAGCAAGGCGGAAGAGATACGCGCCGCGCAGCTGAATAAGACGCTTAAGAAGCTGCCCCCGCTGTCCGATGAGCAGCGGCAATGCCTCGAGGCGATGACCAGGTCAATCGTGACCAGGCTCCTGCAGGACCCTATACAATATATTAAGACCAACGGCAACGGCAATCACAGCGAGATGCTGAAGGAGATCTTCCAGCTGGACACGGAGGCGCGTGGGTGATGACAAAGCTCGTGATTGGTTCCCGGGGCAGCAAACTGGCCCTCATCCAGACCGAATCAGTGGCTGCCAAGCTGAGAGAGCTTGAGACCCGCCTTGAGGTAAGCATCAGCAAAATAGTCACCGCCGGCGACCGTGACCGCCACACCCAGCTTGATTCCATCGGGGTCGATGTATTCGTCAAGGAACTGGAAGAAGCCCTCCTCGATGGCCGGATTGACCTGGCGGTGCACAGTCTCAAAGATGTGCCTACCGATATTCCCCCGGGCCTGTGCCTGCTGGCGGTAACCGGGCGGCTTGACCCCCGGGATGCCCTGGTGGCAAGAGCCGGACTTGATACGCTGGCGCCCGGTTCCCGGATTGGTACCGGCAGCCTGCGGCGTAGCGTGCAGTTGGCCCGTTACCGCCCGGACCTGGAGTCATGCGGCATAAGGGG
>JAUYDJ010000158.1 GCA_030690025.1 Chloroflexota bacterium
TATTCAGTCTAACCAGGGGTGCGCCATGAAGCTAAGTCGAGAAGAGGTACTGCATATTGCCACGCTCGCCCGGCTGGGGCTGACCGAAGCCGAGGTCGACCGTATGGGCGAGCAGCTATCCAATATCCTGGAGAACTTTGAGGTATTAAAAAAGGTGGACACCGAGGGGGTACCGCCCACTGCCCAGTCCATCGCCCTGCAGAGCGTGGTCAGGAACGACGAGGTCGCGCCCTCACTCTCGCCCGACGAGGTGCTGGCTAACGCCCCGCAGAAAGAAGACGACTTCTTCAAAGTGCGCCATGTTTTGGAATAACACCGGAGAGTTAAATGAGCAATAACCAGTTGACTATCCATGAAGCCCACCAGCTACTGAAGTCGAAGCACCTGTCTTCAGTTGAGTTGACTAAAGCCTGCCTGGAGCGCATCCGCCAGGTCGACGACAAGGTGCGCGCCTTTGTCACCGTCACCGATGAGCTGGCGCTCAAACAGGCACAGCAGGCCGATAAGCTTATCGCCGCGGGAGATATTATGCCGCTTACCGGCGTCCCGGCGCTCATCAAGGACAACATCTGCACTAAAGGAATTCGGACTACCTGCTCGTCCAGAATGCTGGAGAGCTTTGTCCCGCCCTACAATGCCACCGTGGTGGAAAGACTGAGCGATGGCGGCGCGGTGATTATCGGCAAGGCCAATATGGACGAGTTTGCCATGGGTTCATCCACGGAGAACTCCGCCCTGTTCACCACCCACAATCCCTGGGACCTGTCGCGCGTGCCCGGCGGCAGCAGCGGCGGCTCGGCGGCAGCGGTCGCGGCCGGCGAGACTGTCTACGCCCTCGGCTCGGACACTGGCGGCAGTATCCGCCAGCCGGCTGGCTTTTGCAGCGTCACCGGCCTCAAACCCACCTACGGCCGGGTCAGCCGCTACGGGCTAGTGGCCTTTGCCAGCTCGCTCGACCAGATTGGCCCCATCACGCAGGACGTCACCGACTGCGCCCTGGTGATGAACGCCATTGCCAGCTACGATGAACGCGACTCCACCTCCGTCCCCAATCCTACCCCCGATTACACCAGGTGCCTGACCGCCGACATAAAAGGGCTGCACCTCGGCGTGCCCAAAGAGTATTTCGTCGCGGGGATGCAAGCGGAGGTAGGCACGGCCATCAAAGTAGCCATTAAAAAGCTGGAGGAACTCGGGGCCATAATTGAGGAAGTGTCTCTGCCTCATACTCCCTACGCCCTCGCGGTGTATTACATCATTGCGCCATCGGAGGCTTCGGCAAACCTGGCCCGCTACGATGGGGTCAAGTACGGCTACTCCTACCTGGAGACCGACAATATGTGGCAGGCTATGGAGCAGACCCGCGAGCGCGGCTTCGGCCCTGAGGTCAAGCGGCGTATCATGCTCGGCACTTACGCCCTCTCCGCCGGCTACTATGACGCCTACTACCTCAAGGCACAGAAGGTGCGCACCCTGATAAGGCAGGAGTTCGACCGGGTGTTTGAGAAGTTTGACGCGCTGGTCACGCCCACCTCCCCTACCGTCCCCTTCAAGATTGGCGAAAAGACCGCCGACCCGCTCCAGATGTACCTGAGCGATGTCTGCACCCTGCCCATCAATATTGCCGGCGTGCCCGCCATCTCCATCCCGGCCGGCTTTGCCGGCGGCCTGCCGGTGGGTATGCAAATCATCGGCAAGCCCTTCAGCGAGGAGACCCTGCTCAGAGTCGCCTACGCCTATGAGCAGGCGACGGAGTGGCATAAGAAGAGGCCCTCGCTATAAATAGAGGAGGAACGAGGGGCGAGGTCCTCTTTGCCTTTGTCAGGCTAAGTATCTTCATTTTCGCTTCTAGCTTCGTGGTGCGCCGGTATCTGGTACCTGGCCAGGAACCCGGCGAAGTCGTCGCGATACACGCGATAGTGGCCGTCCGGCAGCCGGAAGGCAGACAGACGCCCCTTTTCAATCCAGCGCAGCACGGTCACGCTGCTCACGCCGCAGTGCTCAGCGACAAAGCCGGTGGTAACATATTCCGGGCACCATTGCTTCAATTTCTCTGACAAGTTACACTCCATGCCTGAAATTGTTCTTCAAGTCGCTCAAAGTCCCCCGACCCAGCCGGGCTAATGCTCGATACACTTGTCGATAAATCAACAATCGCCGTTTCTTCAGTGCTATTGGTGATTGTTCGATTTGTAGTATATGAGTAGAAAGTCACATTCGTGTCACAGGTCATGGTCGAAATCTCACAAAAGTATCACAAAAGCAGGACTAAGATAACGAGCACATGGTCTTTGCCAATTGCCAGACTCATGGTATAATCAGTTGTAATATTTCTCCGAATAAAGAGTTATATAATGAGAGATAGGAAAACGTTTATTGCGGTCATTGGCGGCAGTGAATGCTCGGCTCAGGAAGCGGCCATGGCTGAGGCGGTAGGTCGTGAACTGGCCCGGCAAGGCGCCGTCGTCGTTTGCGGCGGCATGGGCGGAGTCATGGAAGCTGCCTGCAAGGGCGCCAGCGCCGCCGGCGGCCTTACGGTTGGTATCCTGCCCGGGGACAGCCGCCAGGCTGCCAATCCTTACGTTCAGATACCCGTGGTTACCGGGATTGGCTACGCCCGCAACGTGGCCGTGGTCAAATCGGCCGGGGCGGTTATTGCCATCGGGGGGAGCTACGGCACGCTCTCTGAGATTGCCCACGCCCGGCAAAGCGGCATACCCGTCATCGGTCTGAACACGTGGTCGCTGTGCCGGGATGGCCAGACCGAAGATTCGATTATTGTGGCGCAAAGCCCGGCCGAGGCGGTAAAAAAGGCACTCGACTTAGCTACCGACCAGTGATTGAGAGGCAAATGTCGACCATCAACAATGTCAGGGCCCGCGAAATCCTGGACTCCAGAGGCAACCCGACACTGGAGGTTGAGGTAGAGCTGTTCGATGGCACCATGGGGCGGGCAGCGGTGCCATCGGGGGCGAGCACCGGCACCCATGAAGCAGTAGAGCTACGCGATAAGGATACCGCCCGCTTTAACGGGCTGGGTGTCCTCAAGGCGGTAGCCAATGTCAACCACCGCATTGCCCCGGCGATAGCTGGCCTGCTGGCCGCCGACCAGGCTGCCCTCGACCAGAAACTGATTGACCTGGATGGCACGGAAAACAAGTCGCACCTCGGCGCTAACGCTATTCTGGGTGTATCCCTGGCCGCCGCCCACGCCGCCGCCCACTTTCAATCTATGCCCCTCTACCGCTACCTGGGCGGCATAGACACGCATGTCCTGCCGGTCCCGATGATGAACATCCTCAACGGCGGCAAACATGCCCTGGACTCAACCGACTTCCAGGAGTTTATGATAGTCCCCGCCGGCGCAGACAGCTTCAGCCGCGCCTTGCAGATGGGTGCTGAAGTCTACCATTCTCTGAAGAAGGTGCTCAAGGACCGGAAGCTGGGCACCAACGTCGGTGACGAGGGCGGATTCTCCCCTTCCTTTCCCTCCTACTAGGTCGCCGTGGTAGCCTTCCTGGCGGCTATTGAAAAAGCCGGCTACCAGCCGGGTAATGACTGTTTCTTTGCCCTCGACCCGGCCGCCAGCGAATTCTATAAAGATGACAAATATATCCTGGCCAAAGAAGGCGCTACCCTGACCAGTCCGCAGATGGTAGACTATTATGTTAAGTGGACATCAAGCTATCCCATCATCAGCATCGAAGACGGCATGGCCGAGGACGACTGGGACGGCTGGCAACTCCTATATAAAAAGTTAGGGACCAAAGTCCAGCTCGTCGGCGACGACCTGTATGTGACCAATGTCAAACGCCTGGCGCAGGGCATCAGCCTGAAGGCGTCCAACTCCATTCTCATCAAGCCCAACCAGATTGGCACCCTCACCGAGACCATTGCCGCGGTCAGGATG
>JAUYDJ010000187.1 GCA_030690025.1 Chloroflexota bacterium
CACAGAAAACAGTGCCGCAGGTCAGGGAATTCATTGGCGCCGACTCGCTGGGTTACCTGAGCCTGGACGGGCTGGTCAAAGCGGTGGCACTGCCCCGTGACATCTTCTGCCTGGCCTGCTTTACCGGCGATTACCCCATACCGGTGCAGCTGGAAATGGACAAGCTGGCACTGGAGACTACCAGGCCTTAAGCCCCTGGCCTATCCTGACACTGCCTCCTTTTGTTTTTGTAACAATTTTCTCGTACGGCCGTTTAATACAGTTACGTTCATCGTCATTGCTTCGTCATCCCGACTTCATCGTCCCGACTTCATCGGGACTAGCAATGTCGATTCAGATTTGTTGTCAGCACCGTAATTGAGCAAAAACGATACTTAATTGCTATTTACACAGCCACGATTGGTGATACAATAGTGGTAAATAGTGAATTGGAGGTGCTCCCATGACCCTCGTCTGGTTCCGCGACCTGGTTATCTCTATCTCCGGGTTGGTATTTATCGGGGTGCTTATTTTGTATGCGGTCCTCGCGTATAGGTTTTACCGCCGGGTAAGGCCCCTCCTGGAGTTGATGCGTGCCGCTTCGGAGACGGTACAGGGGCTTTCCGCCTTTCTGACAGGGCTGGTCACTATGGTGCGGGGCGTGAGCTCAGGGGCTAACGCGGCGTATAATTTATTCAAGGGAAAAGGAGGGAAGCAAAAATGAACGGCAGGTATGAATGTGGCGGTGGCAGCTTCATCATGGGGCTTGTCATCGGGGCGGCGATTGGCCTGGGCGTAGGCCTGCTTTACGCCCCACGGCCGGGCAAAGAGACCAGGGAGATGCTGAAAGAAAAGGCGGAAGAGGTCAAGGAGAAGACAGCCGTGGTGGCCGAAAAGGTGAAGGAAACGGTTGCCGAGGTAAAGAAAAAGGCGCAGGAAAAGATAG
This sequence comes from Chloroflexota bacterium, assembly GCA_030690025.1. GTDB lineage: Bacteria > Chloroflexota > Dehalococcoidia > Dehalococcoidales > JAUYDJ01 > JAUYDJ01. The sequence continues at coordinate 926 of JAUYDJ010000187.1, forward strand.
AGAAGCTGAAGGAGCCCGGTCAGTCCGCCGCTTAGTAGATTCTTAATGGATGCATCTCAAGGCTGGTCATTACCTGCTCGAGCCGTAGATAAGGACGGACGAGGTTTAGCTTGAACACAGTGAGTTCCGGAGTAAGGCGGCACTGGCGCCTGGCCTCGCTTCTGCTGGTCCTGGCGCTAGCCGGCTGGCTATTATATGTTCTGCGGAGTGCGGTGCTCCCCTTCGTCACCGGCCTGGTGCTGGCCTACCTCCTTTTGCCCGTAATTTCCTGGATTGAGCAAAGGCTGCCTTACCCGGGCAAATGGCAGCAGACCAAGCGGGTCTCCCTGATAATCTTAATCTACCTGGTGATGTTAGGGCTGGTAGGTATTTTTGCCTTCTTCATCATAACCACCATGGCCAACTCCTTGGTGATTCTGGTAAATAACGCTAGCGAGTATATCACTGCCGGGCTGCTCAAACTGGGCGAGTGGGTCAGCTTTGCCCGCCAGCTGTTGCCGGCGGAAATGCAATATCAGCTGGATAAGCTCCTGCTTGATATTGGCAATATTGCCGGAAACGGGATTGAGAGCCTGTTTATGCGAGGCATTGCCTTCATACCCAGCACTTTCGGCCTGATTTTTGGCTTTGCCGCCCTGCCCATCTTCCTTTTCTACCTGCTCAAGGATTGGGCAAGGCTCCGCCAGAGCTTCTACTCAGCGCTTTCACCCTGGGCAGCGGACCATGCCCGGAACATTGCGGCCATCATTGAAGGCGTGCTCGGCAGGTATATCCGGGCACAGCTGCTGCTCGGCTTTATCGTTGGCTACATGTGTTTTGTCGGACTGCTTATTCTGCGCGTGCAGTTTGCCCCGGCGTTGGCGGCCCTGGCCGCGGTAACTGAGCTCGTGCCGGTACTGGGGCCCTGGATTGGCGGCGGTGTTGCCGTAATTGTCACTCTGGCAATCCTCCCGGATAAGGCCATCTGGGTAGCCGTGCTCTTTGGTGTGGTGCAGCTGGTGGAAAATAACCTGCTCGTGCCCAGGATTCAGGGCGCTTACCTGCGGGTTCATCCCGCCATCGCCATGGTCTTGCTGGTACTGGGTGCTTACGTGGCCGGCTTCTGGGGCATAATACTGGCGGTGCCGCTTGCCGCCACCGCCGTGCAAATTTATAAGTACGTGCGCCAGTGCATCACGGACGCCGAAGCCCGGGATGCGGTCGAGCTGGTGAAAAAATAACCCTGGCATTGTCTAATTTAATATCGCTTCTGAGCAAATAACCCCCTCCAGCTATTGCAGTAACCCCCTGTTTCTGGTAGTCTAAAACAGGGCAAAACGGAGGTTATTCCCATTAGCGAGACTTATGCCAGGGCTGGCGTCAGCATCGATGTGGCGGCCCGGGCCAAGAAGATGATTGCCCGGCTGGCCCGCAGCACCTTTACTCCCGAAGTCCTGACCGATATCGGCTCCTTCGGGGCACTCTTTGAATTCAAGGGGTATAAGCAGCCGGTGCTGGTATCGCACGTTGACGGCGTGGGCACCAAGTCCAGGATAGCCTCTGCCCTGGACAAGCATGACACCATCGGCATGGACCTGGTCAACCACTGCGTTAACGACATCTTCACCAGCGGCGCCCAACCACTTTTCTTCCTCGACTACATTGGCATGGGCAAGCTCATCCCGGTGCAAGTG
>JAUYDJ010000270.1 GCA_030690025.1 Chloroflexota bacterium
CCCAATTTCACCTTTCCCACCTATAAGCCGGGTGTTACCACCAGCCCGGAGTTTCTCAGGGTAATTTTGACCATGCTCAAGAGCCGGGCCGGCCGGGTAATGGTGGGTGAGTCCGATGGTGGTAATCACGCCTTCACCGCGGCTGATGCTTTTCAGGGGCATAACATGACGGAGATATGCCAGCAGACCGGTGCGGAGCTGGTCAACCTTTCCGAGCTGCCCGCCAAAACGGTGGAGTCGGAAATCCTGGGTAAGAAGGTGGCCGTCAGGCTGCCCCGGCTGCTGCTGGAGGATATAGCTTGCTTCATCTCGGTGCCGGTGCTGAAGATTCATGTCATGACCACGGTCAGCCTGAGCCTGAAGAACCTGTGGGGCTGCATGCCGGATACCATGCGCTGCCTGCAGCACCAGAACCTGGGCTATAAGCTGGCGCTAATCGCTCAGCTCCTGAAACCCAGGATTGTGGTCATCGATGGCATCTATGCCCTGAACAAGCACGGGCCGATGTATGGCGAAGCGGTGAAAACCAACCTGGTCATGGTCGCCGATAACCCGGTGGTAGCCGATGCTCTGGGGGCCAGGCTAATGGGTTTTTCTCCCCAGCAGGTCAAGACGATAATCCTTGCCGAAGAAGCCGGGCTGGGCTCGGCGCGGCTCTCGGATGTGGCGGTCACCGAGGGCTGGCAGCGGTTCAAAAAGCAATTCCAGATAGAAAAGACTATTATCGACCGTGTCTCCAGCCTGTTTTTCCGTAGCGACTTACTGGCGAAGCTGATAATGGACTCGCCGTTGACCTCGGTCGCCTACAAGGTCGCCAGCAAATTGAGTACTCCGGCGGAGAAGGAACTGGCAAACAAGTTGAACCGTAAGAAGCTGGGACTGTATTAGCATGGAAATAGTATTGATAAACCCGAGACTCAAGACCTGGAGCCCGAATGTCTACGTGCCCCTGGGCTTAGCCTACGTGGCGGCGGTGCTGGAACAAGCTGGCCACCGGGTGAAAATAGTTGACCTCAATGCGCAGAGGGTGAGTGCGGCAGAACTGGACAGGAGACTGGCCTGCGCTGATATTATCGGTATAACCGGGATGATTACCGAATATGATGAGGTGGTGAGGCTTGTCGGTATGGTCAAACAGGTAAATCCGGCGGCACGAGTGGTCCTGGGCGGGCCTTTGGCCACGACATTCCCGCACGAGCTACTGCGGGCTTCGCCGGCCGACTTTATCGTCACTGGTGAGGGCGAGAAGACAATAGTTCACCTTGTGGCGGCTATGGAGCACGGGGGCAACTTCGACAGCATTGGAGGTATTGTCTTCAAGGCTGGCAGTGAAGTCGTCACCACCGGGCCAGCCGGACCCATCACTGACCTCGATACCGTCCCGCTACCGGCCAGGCACCTCCTGGACATGAAGCGCTATCTTAAGGACCACTTTGCCAGCTTTGGCATGAAAGTCAAAGGATTGAATAAGGTCAGGAGCACCAACCTGATTTCAAGTCGGGGCTGTCCCTACAGTTGCACTTTTTGTTTTAAGGGTATGTGGGGCCATAAGTGGCGGGGACGGACCCCGGAGAATATCATCGGCGAGATGGAGCAGTTGTACCGGAGCTACGGGGTGAATGGCTTCTTCTTTACTGATGATACCTTTGTCCTGAATAGGGAGAGGGTCTTTGAGCTGTGCCGCCGATTGAAGGAGAAAGGATTACCTGTGGTCTGGTACTGCAACGGGCGCGTAAACCTGATGACCAGAGAACTTCTCCAGGCCATGGGCGATGCCGGGTGCCGTGGTATAGCCTATGGCCTTGAGTCCGGGAATCAGCAGGTACTGGACTCAATAAAAAAGGATGTTACCCTTGACCAGGTAAGAAGAGCGATTAACTGGACGAAAGAGGCCGGCATCAACACCACCGGCTATTTCATGATTGGACTGCCGGGCGAGACCAGAGCTACCATTAATGAGACTCTGGCCTTTGCCCGCGAGCTTGCGCTTGATTTTTACGGTTTTTCCCTGTTGACCCCTCTTCCCGGCACTGAGCTATATGATTCAGCGCTTAAGGCAGGCTTAATATCCAGATACCGGTCCTTACGGGAATGGAGCCTTCACGTCAACGCCAACCTGACCCGGGACTGCTCGGATGGTGAACTGGCTGCCTTTGGCCAGCAGGCCTTTAAGGAGTTCTTTCTTCAGAAGAGGTTCGGCAAGAACTATTTCCTTAACCTCGGCTTCCTGAAGGAGGACGCCAGGATTCTATTTTCGTTACGGAACCGAGAGCAGGCCAGGGAACTACTGGCCAGGGCTAAAGGTATTATTGGCCGCAGTAAGAGTCCAAAATGAAAATCCTGCACGTGTTTGACAGACTATCTCCCCATACTAACGGGACGTCTCACCTGTTGTACCAGCTGGCAAAAGCCCTGGCGGAGAGAGGCCACGAGGTCACCATTTACACTACCGATTATAAATCGGAGGGGGAATATCTGGATTCACTGGCCCCGGTGAAGGCTTACCCGTTCCATAACTCATTTATATTCAGTGGCTTCTACTACACGCCGGACATTGTTCAGGAGGCAAAGAAGAATCTCGGGGGGGTTGATATTATTCACCTCCATTGCCTGCGCAGCTATCAGAATATAGTCATACACCGGTATGCCAGTAAATATGGCATTCCCTATATCCTGGATACCCACGGCTCGCTGCCCAGAGCGGTTGCCGTGGAAAAGGGCTTTATGTGGCTGCTGAAGTGGCTGTTTGATGTTGGCTACGGCTACAGAATATTAAG
>JAUYDJ010000016.1 GCA_030690025.1 Chloroflexota bacterium
CTTTGTCGCCGCCGGGGGTGCCGTGGTCTCCTTTGCCTTTGGCGCCCTGGCCACCATGCTCTTTGGCCTATCGAACAGTCTACTGACGCCGGTAGCATTATTCGTCGGCGTTATAATCAGCCCCACCTCTACCGGCGTCACCGCCCGCATATTGCGGGATATCCGCAAGCTGGGCGCCCCCGAGGGCGTGACCACGCTGGCGGCTGATGTCATTGACGATGTCATCGGCATTCTGACACTGACCGTGGTACTGGGCCTGACCACCGGGGCTTTCCATGCCAGCGCGGTACTGGGGAGCCTGGGTAAGGCGGTTGGTTTCTGGCTGGGGCTAACCGCAATTGCGATTGTTACCGCCAGATTTATCTCCCGTTTCATTATCTCTTTCCGGGTCATGGGCGCCTCCATAGGTTTAGCCCTGGCTCTGGCTCTACTGGTCAGCGGCCTCGCCGAGGAGTTTGGCCTCGCCTCGGTGATTGGTGCCTATTCTATCGGCCTGGCCCTGTCCAACACCCGCCTGGCGGAGGTCTTGACTAGGCCAGTGGAAACGCTGCACCATGTATTCGTCCCCGTTTTCTTTGTGGTTTCGGGCATGCTGGTAGATTTTCAGGTTATGACCGGCGTGTTATTTTTCGGGCTGGCCATCAGCACCCTGGCTATCCTGGCCAAGCTGCTGGGCTGCGGTCTGCCCGCCCTGGGCATCGGCTTCAACCGGTATGGCGCCCTGCGCATTGGCTTCGGCATGGTGCCCCGGGGTGAAATAACTCTCATCGTGGCTGGCATCGGCCTCACCCGGGGGCTTATCCCCGCCGACATTTTCGGTGTGGCGGTAATGGTGATTATGGTGACCACCGTGGTCACGCCGGTGGTTCTGACCTACCTGTATAAAAAGGGCGGAGAGGGCCGGCGCGAATAGCCCTCCCGCAGGAGAAAACTATGGCCTTTAGATATGAGGTGGTCCTGGAGACGGCCCTGGCTGAGTTGTTCCGCGAAAGATTCCTGCAGGTCCTGAAGGAGACCCACTGCTGCGAGATATTCAGGCTGGTTACCCCGGACATCCCCAATATCTGGGAGTTCAAGCGGGGCAAGGATATCTTCACCCTGGAGTTTACCGAAGAGGAGAACGACCAGGAAGAAAGGATAGTTGTACAGTCGGACAAGCTTGACCTGACGGATATCATCGTCTCGACGGTGCAGTCCGGACTGGCCAACTATCTCCTCAAGGTACTATCACCACTGGCCCAGATTCCCCAGGCGGAGCTGGAGAGCCGTATTAAGGCCCACCTGGCCGTGCTGCAGAGTGATATCTTGAAGTAGCAGATAAGCTATATGGACTAGTTTCCTCCCCGTTTTGGGCCGGAGGCTTTAACTACTTCCAGCTAGTGTTGACTCCGCCCCCTTTATCCCCCTACAACCGGCCAAACTGGCCCGTCCGCCGGGCAGCGCCCCAGCCGTAAAAGCCGAAGGCAGCCAGGAGCGCCAGCAGGGCGATGGTCCCCCAGATAAACAGGGAGGAATCGGGGAAACCGTCAAGCAATACGCCGCCCAGCAGCGGCCCTATGGACAGGCCGAGGGTCTCGCTCAGGCTGTAGAAGCCCATGTAACGCCCCCGCCAGCTCTCCGAAGACAGCTCCCCCACCACCGCGAGGGTTATGGGCGAGTAGATAATCTCACCGATGGTAATAACCACCATCGCTACCAGGGCCAGTATGAAGCTTTCCGTCCGGCCGATAAAGAAGTAACCGAAGGCGTAGAACAGACTGCCCAGGGCCAGAGTGCGGTACTTGGCAAAATGGTTGATGGCGCGGGCCGTCGGGTACTGGAAGAGCACTACCACCAGGCCGTTCATGGTCAGCAGCAGGCCATATTCTGCCGTGGTGAACCCCACGCGGTCGACCGAGAACACCGACAGCGTGCTAATCATCTGCCCCTGGACGATGAAGATGAGCAGGCTCAACAGGGTGAAGCCCAGGAAAGCGCGGTCCTTCCCCACCGCGAACATGCTGCGCACTTTCGTCGACTCGGTGCAGCCGCTGCATGATTCGCGGAGAAAAAGAAAGACCAGCAGGAAGGAGAGGACGCCGACCAGCGCCGCCAGCCCGAAAAGCCAGGCATAAGACAGGTAGGCCAGCAGGTGTCCGCCCATCGCCGGGCCAGCCGCCCAGCCCAGGTTCTGACCCACTCTGAGCAGGCCGTACGTCTCGGCGAGCCGCTCCTTGGGGGAAAGGTCGACCACCATTGCCGAGGAGACCGGCCGCCCGACGACCAGAATCGACCGACCGGCGGTATAGACCAGCACCAGTGCCCATATCGGGGCAGAAAGCGCAATGAGCACGGCAATTCCCGCATAGAGCAGGGCGGCTACCGCCACGCTGCTGAGGAGAAGCGGGCGCCGCCCGAAGCGGTCGGAAAGCGACCCGCCGAATACCTGGACAACCCCCGAGGACAGCCCGCTGACCAGGATAATAGCGCCCACCGCGGTCATGGAAAGGCCGCGCTCCTGGTAGAGGTAAAGGGACAAAAACGGCAGACTGATGGCGAAACCCACCGCATTAAGGAAAGCGAGTGCGGTAATGACCCATATACCGGGTTTGAACCGGGCAAAAACGTCCCGGCTCAAGGCCCGGGTTACTGTGGCGAAGTCTATCGGTCTCAAAATCTTAGTCCATGTTTGATTATACAACCGGCTACAGCGACAATTCTGGGAATTCTGCAACAAGGACAGTATGGCACACCAAGCAAGCTCGCGGTATCCGTAAACCTACGTAATTAGCCCCAAAAGCACCCATAGTTTAGACTTGCGACCAATAAACCGCCTGCCTGCGGACTATGGGAGAGCGCCGGCAGACCTGCCCAACGGCCGGCTGCGGTTCAGCTGGATAGATATAGCCAGGCCAGCGACGGCAACGAAAACGAGAATGAGAAAAGCCAGCTGATAGCTGCCGGCCACATCAAAGATGCGCCCGGCCACCAGCGGCCCCACCGCGCCGCCGGTCTGGCTGAACAACAGGGCGATACCGAAGACAGAACCGTGTGATTTGGTTCCGAACAGCTCGGCGAAGACCGGTGAGACCAGCGCGAAAAAGCCGCCGTGGGCAAAGCCGTAGGGAATGGTGAACAGGAGCAGCGCCCAAAAATCATGGGCGAACTGCAGCCAGACCAGGGAGATAGCCAGAATGAGGTAGCAGATGACCAGCGCCCGGGTGCTGCCCAGCCGGTCGCCAGCGCCACCCATGACAATCCGGCCTATAATGCTCACCGCACCCACCGCCGATAGGATGCCAGCCGCCTGTGCCGCCGTAAAGCCAATACCCAGGGCATGCGGCACGATGTGCACCTGGATGGTCATAGCGCAGTACCAGGCGATAAAATACATGGCACAAGTCATCCAGAACTGCCGGGTGCGGATGGCCTGGCGCGGGGAGAGTCCCTCGCCGGCCTGGAATGAATCGCCCGCGCCCGGCTCACCAGCCCCGAGTGGCTGAAGACCCTTTTGAGCCGGGTCACGCCGCAGGAACTGGGCGCCGGCCACGATGCCTACCACGCAGATTATCGCCGCGATAACGAACGCGTTGCGCCAGCCATAGCTGACGATAAGCCAGGTGACCAGCAGCGGCATCACAAAAATGCCGGCGCCGGTGCCCACCTTGACAATGCCGCTCATGAATGCCCGCCGCTTGATAAACCACCGCGCGGTGGTGGACAGGAGAGAAACATTGCCGATACTGGTACCCAGGCCCACAATTATGCCCCAGAAAACGTATAGCTGCCACAGGGCGTTGACCCGGGACATCAGGAAATAGGCCAGACCCAGGATAAGGGCGTAGGCAATCATTACCGCCCGGGGGCCAAACCGGTCGGTGAGACGGCCGCCCATAGTGGCAAACACGCCTTCCAGGAAAAACTCCAGCGAGTAGGCGCCGGAGACCAGCGTCCGGTTCCAGCCAAACTCGGCCTGCAGGGAGCTGAAGAAGACGCCGTAGGTGCTGTGGAAGCCGTGCATGACAAAGATAATGAAGAAAGAGGCGATAACTATGATATAGCCGTAGAACAAACGGTTGTCATTGGCTTTGCTCAGGTTGCCCAAAGAATGCCTCCGGCAGCAACAATTGGTTGCATTATACCACCAGACCGTTAAAGAAACCTGGCATCTTTGAAAGAATGAGGGGCACCCAAAACACGAGTAATCGCGGCTACTTTGTAAAAAGCATCCTGCTTATAATATAATTCCAGTAGTGGTCGTGTTTTCCAAATTATACTTTATGATTCTACCTCCGCAAGCTTCTTCTCGCTAGAGACTCGCTCTCAGTCCAGAAGTGCTTCCCCAGTGATGATAACGGGTGCTTGCGTGCGCGTTTAATAGAAAGGATACAGCATGGGTCTAATCTGCGGTTTAGTCGGCCTGCCTGCCTGCGGTAAGACGGTCATTTTCAACGCTATTACGGCTGCCGGAGTCTCAAGCTACAACGGTTCGGAAATGAACCAGGCAGTGGTCAGCGTGCCAGATAAGCGTCTTGACCGCCTGGCAGAGATGTACCACCCGCGCAAGCTGGTGCCCGCCACTCTCGAGGTAGTTGATATCCCCGGTTTCAAACCCGGGCCCCAGGGAAACGGCCGCGCCTCGCGGCTGCTCGGGCACATCAAGAATGTTGAAGCGCTGCTGCACGTGGCGCGCTGCTTCGAAGATGCCAGTATTCCATTCGAGTACGAAACCATAGACCCGGTGCGGGATATTGAGACCGTTAACCTGGAGTTGATGGCCGCCGACAGCACCACACTGCAAAACAAGATAGACCACATGGCCAAGCGGGTGCGCGGCGGCGATAAGGACGCAATACGTGAGACTGCCGACTGCCAGAAGGTGAACGCGGCCATTCAGCAGGGCATCCCGGCGCGAAAGCAAACGCTGACTGCCACGGAGCTGGCCAGTATCCGCGATTGCCACCTCACCTCGTTAAAGCCGGTGCTGTATATCGCCAATATCAAGTCGATGGACGACGCCGCCAACTGCCATGTAGCGGCATTGAAGCAACTGGCCGCCGCCGAGGGCGCGCAGATGATTTTGGTCTGCGGCCGGGACGAAGCCGATATCAGCCAGCTTGAGCCGGGCGAACGCCCGGAGTTCCTGCGGGAGTTAGGACTGGCCGAGTCCTCCATGGAACGGCTGCTGCAGGCCGCCTACCGGATGCTGGGGCTGGTCACTTTCTTCACTACCGGCGAAGATGAGGTCCGTGCCTGGACCTGCCGCAAGGGGGACAAGGCACCGGTGGCGGCGGGTAAGATTCACACCGACATGGAGAAGGGCTTCATCCGCATGGAGGTCATCCGCTACGAAGACCTGATGGAACTGGGCAGCGAGGCCGCCGTGGCCAAAGCCGGTAAACAGCGCGTGGAGAGTCGCGAATACGAGGTGCAGGACGGCGACACCGTGATGGTGCTCTTCAACAAAGGATGATAAGCAACCCCCGGGACTGCCGGTAATATCCGGCTTGGCTGCCGCTGGCGGAAACGCTATAATCACTAACGGGAGGTGCCACACGAAAAGGAAATTCCTGCCGTTAGCCGCCCTGGTGGCTGGCTTCCTCAGCGCCTTCATAACCATTCAGGTCGGCAGCCTCTTTTTCGTGCTTCTCCCAATCATGGCATTCGCCTTCGCCTATTTCGCATCATGGCGTTGGGGACTAATTAATGGCCATAGCTGTTTTCCTGGTCTGGCGTGAGGGACTAACTCAAGACGGGGTAATGGCTGCCTTCATCATATTCTGGGTGCAGCTGGTGCTGAACGTGCTGTGGTCGGTGAGCAGTATTACCAGCCAGAGGACCAAGATTATGACCATGCCGCCCAGAAGGGACTTGAGTCCAAAGAAGACCACCATCATCGAGTTCTTTAGCATATCGGCGGTAGCTGGCGGGCTGCTTATTCCGTACATACTCTGGGTCAGTATTGCCAGCAGTCTGAACATACGTGTCTGGATGCTGAACCGGTAACCACCAAAAGCAATAAGGCCCGAGGTGTTTTTCTTTTCAGGCTTGCCCCTGGCCCGACGTCAGGCGTGGTGTATTGGAGTAGACCCCAGTCTATTATGAGTGAGGAATGGGAACAAGCTGTCGCTAGTTGCCGGCAGATGGCTTCAAAATTACCCCTAGCTTCTTGCCCTTCTTCTCAACGGTGGCCACCATGGGCATTTGGTTGAGGATTTTCCCCAGCGCCATGGGTGCCTGCAGCGCAACAATCAACAGGGCGCCTTCGTCCATTGACCCGCCGACCATTACCAGCCTCAGGTTGTCGACCCGCTTCAGGCATTCCTGGAACTGCCTGACTTGCTCAAAGCTCGCCGGCGGCGGCACCACCAGCTGGACCTGTCCCTCATAAGTCTCTGAATCAGTGCCTGCGGCAGCCTTGTTTGATTTTTCCTTGACTGCGGCCTCAGTTGCTTCCTTCACTTCAGCTGCCCTCCTCGCGCTATCTTCAACTACCCCCTCATCTTCTACCCCGATATTTAGTTCCGCTAGTACCCTCTCTTCGAGTGTTCCCTCAGCTTTTACCTCAGTCTTCACTTCAGCAGTTTCGCTGGTCGGTCTGGGTACCCTTTCTATAGTCGCTTCACTGGCCTCTCGCCTGGCCCTTTCCTCGGTTTCTTTCCGGGCTCGCTTCTCAGTCTCTTTGACGTCCCTGGCTTCCTTAGCCTCTCGCTTGGCCTGCTTTTCGGCATGTTTCTTGAATCCCGAGATGAACGCTTTCACGGCC
>JAUYDJ010000146.1 GCA_030690025.1 Chloroflexota bacterium
GTGCCGTACCGGTGAAAGTTAAGGGGTTCACTGCCGCTGACCAGTCCCCAATGCCATCCTTTAGTATAGTGAGATAACCAGTGGTAGATTGGACTTGCCACCTCCCTGAATCCGCCAGCTGGCCATACTGATTCCAGAAAATATCAGAACTAAACGTCATAACGGCGGCGGCAGAACCTTTTCCTATAATGGTTAGGATACCATTAGATGTACCGCCCAATAGGAAAACGCTATTGTTTACAATTGTATATTGGTATCTCACCGCTTCAACAGCTGTTATTGGCAACCCTTCCAGTTTCTGCCAGTCCTTAGAATTTCTATCGGCATCGGTTATAGTCCCGCTGTAAGAGATAGTTCCAATCACGAAATTGGACGAGTCTTCGGGGTCTGGCATCAAGGTATGGTCACCAACCACGCCTACTGTCATTTTGGCCACAATGTTACGGGCACCAAGTCCATGGTCTGTGTTCGAGCCAGCTCCAGTTCCAGCAGCCATAGTTGCACCCGAGCTGGTAACTATTAGCAACAAAGACATCAAAACAGCTAGAACCAATTTTTTCATCTCATTACCTCCCTATTCTTTGCAGTATCAATATTTTGCCAAATCAATCAAGCTCTTGCTTCCCTGGACTAAAACCTCCATACGGTATCCATTACCTGATTATTCTGGCTTATATACTAAATTTAGCACGAAATTATTAAGACAGGCATAAAAAACATAAAACTTTTGTTAAGATTTCATTAAGCTTCCGTAAAGATTTGGCAGATGCCTGGGTCCCACTCCTTTCATAGCGTTTTGCTTTCCCTTACACGATATGGTCTTTTCGCAGCGTTCTAAAGCAAGCAAGCAGGCTTCTACGAGTCGGTATGAACATGGGTGTTTGCTTTTTATATTGCTGGTATTCAGGGAACATCCTGGCAAAGAATACGTTGTCTTGTATGACCACATGAATAATATCGAACAACGACCATACGGGTGCCGCTATAAGCAGAACAGTTGACCTAGTAGCCAGAAGGAGCGACAGCAGAGCTAAAATATACCATGCCACACCAGGGTGTCTGGTAAGGGCGTATGTCCCGGTTGTCACCAGGTGTCCTGGGGCTCCAGGTCGGGAATAAGTTTTCCCTGACGGTAGCTCAATAGCGAGTGAGTAAAAAAGTAAAAAGACAAATATGGGTAACATTATCCACCCCACAATCGAGAGGATACCCGGTAGCCAAAATCGACCAGCACTACTTAGAGCCGCGTATAGCGCGTATCCATGCAACCCTAAAAAAACAAACACCAAGACCGGCTTAATGCCGGAAATCTTCTTTATGCTTACCCAGTCAAACAAGCCGGCTATTAGAAAAGCAAGAGCGCCAACGGAAATTGCGATTATAATCATTTTGCCCGCTTCTTTATAGCCGCATTATACAGAAGACCTTTGCGAATTAAAATGACCAAATAGTGATGATTTGGTGGGGATTAGGTGGGGATTCGGTTGCGGGTTTCGTTCATACAAATTTTCACCGGGTGACTTCCTCAACCTGGCGGAACAGATGCTCGTAGTTCGTCACCGTCGACACCAGCTTTTCCAGTTCAAAGCCGTTCTTTTGAAAGAGCCTTACGCAGGCATCGGCCACTTCGGGGTCGTAGAGGATATCCCGCGCCCGGGATATTTCCCCGAGGGCGGCATCCACGCCCAGCGCCGGACGGTAGGGCCGGTGAGAAGACATCGCCTCCACCACGTCAGCCACGCCCAGTATCCTCGCCTCCATGATAACGTCATCCCCGGAGAGACCATCGGGATAGCCCGAACCGTCCAGCCGCTCATGGTGCTGGAGGATAGCCTGGGGAACCGGCCAGGGAAACTCAATCTTCTCCAGGATTTCGTAACCGACCCGTGAATGATTCTTAATGAGTCCGAACTCATACTGGCTTATCTTGCCCGGCTTGCTGAGAATCTCAGCCGGCACAGCTATCTTGCCGACGTCATGCAACAGGCCGGCAATGTGGACCCCGCGGGCCTGCCACTCCGAAAACCCCATCTCCAGGGCAATGCCGCGCGCCAGCTCGGCCACCCGGCGTTGATGACCGGCGGTATAGGGGTCCCTGGTTTCCACCACCAGGGACACGGCGTAAATTACCCCCTCCATAGCCTTTTGCAGCTCGCTGTGTTCCTGTTTCACCTTTTCATACCGGCTGGCGTTCTCGATGTTAACCGCCACTTCGTCCGAGATGGCCTGCAATAGCTGCCGGTCTTCATTGGAGTAAGGCTCCCGCGAGATTTTGCTGCCCAGCAGCAGCAAGCCGGTCAAATGCCCGTCGCCTTTGAGCGGTACCAGCAGCTCAATGTCATTCTTCACCAGGGTCTGCCGCTCGGCATCAGGCAGGCTGCTCAGTGACGGAATATAGTCCATGTCATTGATGCCCACCAGCCGGTTGTGGTACTTCAAAGTAATCATGAGCGAACTGGTGGCCGTGAAGGACAACCGGCCGCGGTTCTTTGGCCCGCAGTAGGCATGTGTCATGAAGTTGCCCGTTGCCGGGGACGGCAGCAGCAGATAGACGCCACCGCTTTGCATGCCGTTAGCCACGGCGGTAACGAGTGAAGTCGCCAGCTGCTTCAGGTCAAGGTCGCCCTTGGTCTCCCGGCTGAAGCGTTTCAGGGCCTGAAGATGGTCATACCGGTCGCGGAAGAACCACCGGTCCACGATACGCTGTAGCCTGACCAGCACCGGTTGAAATACGGCGGCCACAATGAAGACCGCTACGATGGTGATGGTCAAAGAGATGGGACTGACAAGCTCCTGGAAGATTCTGCTGAGCAGGAAGATGAGACTGCCAAAGAACCCGAAGATTATCATGCTTACCAGCGAATAGGTAGCGCCCTTGCGTAGCATCACCTTCATTTCCAGGAGTCCGTACCTTAACATGGCAATGGTGGCCAGTATGCAGAACAAAATACCGCCGATAACGCCCAGCGGATATATGCCCACGCCCAGAGACGGCAGGTAGTCAGAAGTACCGCCGATAAACATGGCCATTATTCCGGCAATGATATACTGGTCGCGAATCCTCTCATCATTGCTTCTGGAGTGGCTGCGGTGTTGGAGCATCACCTTCAGGCTGAGCCCGATGGGGATGTATACGCAGAGCACATATACCGGGAAAAGCGGTCCCACCAGCGGCGCCTTGCCATACCACATGAGCTGCATCCCGGTCACCACGAGTCCGGTTGGGATAAGGGCCATTACCAGAGCGTAGCCGGCACAAAGGCCGTAGAGCACCGGCCGGGCAGGCCGGGTGCCGGTCAGCGTAGTCGTAAAATAGTAGAACGTGAACGAAGCACTCAATATAGCCCCGAAGACGAATTTCTCCCAGAGTAATGCCGTAGACAGGCTAGGGCTGAAGCGCAACAGGAAGATGAACCCGCCCCACAGCGTCATAAAGACCAGGAACAGTGCAAAAGGCCGCCGGGCAACATGGTGCCGCCCGATGGCCATCAGGAGCACCAGTAGCCCGGCACAAAGCAGGACTTCAATCAAGGGCAGCAATATATATGGACTCAAAGCCGGAACCTCATTATGTCATCCATCTGCACCATTCCAGTTTATGAGCCGACAGCCCTCTTGCCGGACGAGACCAGATTTCCACGCCGGTTAGACAGCCATCCAGCAGTCTTAGAATTAGCACCTTATTATATGTCTACTTCCGTGATTCGGGATACATTACTAAGGTAACACTCGAATGAGTACTTTTGGTTAATCTTAGTCCCAAATGTCACTGGCCAATTAATCCCGGTGCGAAACAGCCATGTTCTCCAGTCCATCGGAAATGTCACCGATATCAAGCCAGCCCCGCCGCATGGCCAGCACCACCGCGTGGGTGCGATCGTTGGCGTTCAGCTTGCGCATGATGGAGGCGATGTAGTTCTTGATGGTCTGCTCGGTGACGCCAAGCGTAAAAGCGATGCGCTTATTAGAATAGCCTTCAGCGATGTGCTTTAATACCTCCGTCTCCCGGGGACTGAGCGGCGTCACCAGGGCGTTTACGTCATTACCCATCAATGACAGGCTGTGGAACAGGCGGAGTATTTTCTCGGCGGTATTGGGACGGTTAAGCAGGCTATCGTTGATGGGATACTGCCCCTGCCCGACTCTACGCAGGGTGCCGGCGAGCTCGTCGGCGCTGACATCCTTACTGAGAAAGGCTACGGCGCCAGATTTGATGGCCTGGAACAGCTGGTCGTCATCGGGGCTGGCGCTTATCATCACTACGGCTACCTTCGGGCAGCGCCGGGCAACCTGGCGCGCCACGCTGAAACCGCTGAAAAAGGGTAGACCCACATCTACCAGGGCGATATCAGGCACAAGCTCCTCGATAGTGCTCCAGACATCAGCCCGCAGAGATGATTCACCCACCACTGCCACATCACCATCCAGCGCCTGACGCACCGCCTGACGGTAAAGCGGCTGGTTGTCCACAATAAAGATTGACAGTTTCCTGTCCGGCTCCTCGACAGATGGTTGGTATCGAGACAACTCCATAGTGACCTCCTGAAGACACACTGCCTGCCTGAGTAAAGCAGTAATCTAAAGATGGCACTAAAGCCGTAAACAGGTCATAAACATACGTGAGGCAGTCATAAATATTCTGCAAACAGGGCACTATGGGGGTGACTCTTATTACATCAGGCTAGCTTATTGAAGTTAACGCTACATCACAAACCAGCGCCGGAATCTCGTAAAAATGTCACAGATAACCCGCCAGGAGCTATTTCTCTTTCTCTTTGAGCGCCTTGAGCACCTTCTCCCGGGTCAGGGGCAAGTCCTTCAGCCTTACCCCCACCGCATTATATACGGCATTGGCGATGGCCGGAGCGGTGGGCGTTAGCACTACTTCACCCATCCCCTTGGCCCCGTAAGGGCCGTCTTTGTGGGCAGCGGCTACCAGAAAAGCCTTGCAGTTCTCATTTGCCGGCATGTTGGTGGCATCAGGGAGCTTGTAGTCCCTAAGGTTAGCGTTAAGCACATTCCCTTTATCTATCTTCATCTCTTCCCACAGGGTGCTGCCGATACCCATGCCAGCGCCGCCATCTACCTGCTGCTCGCACATCCTGGGATTGATGGGGAAGCCCACATCCGTGGCGGTGGCAAACTTTTCTATCCTTATTTCCCCGGTCTCCACGTTGACCGCTACCTCCGCGCCGTGGGCGGCGTAGCCATAGAAAGCCGCCAGGCCTAACCCCCGGCGTGCCATTTCCGGGTCAATCTGTCCAGTCTCCAGATTCTCCACCGCCGCCGGGTATGCCCAAAGACCCCGGCCCAATATCTCGCCGACCTTCTCCACATAGCCCCGCTTGTAAAGCTCGGAAATAGCTATTGAACGAGAGGGCGCTGATTTGAGAAAGACTTTGCCCGCTTGGGTTTCCATGTCCTCCGGCGAGGCATCCAGCCTGGCCGCGGCTATCTCAAACAGCTGATGCCTGGCATCCCGGCAGGCCAACCGGGTCGAGTTACCGGTGTTGAAGGTGGTACCCTGGGATAGGCTCTGCGTGGAATAGGGCGTAATGGCGGTATCGTCCCAGACTATTTTCACTTTATCAACCGTCACCCCGAACTCCTCGGCGGCAATCTGGGCCATTACCGTGGTGCAGCCCTGGCCCAGCTCATCGGCGCTGAAGCGGACCTCGATAGCCCCGTCTTCAAGTACCCTGACGATAGTAATCGAGCTGGACGCGGAGTGGCTGTACTTGGAACCCACCGCCAGCCCTCGCCCCCGCCGCCACGCCCCATAGCCTTTCTCCAGCTTTTTCTCCCCCAGGTAGCTGGCTACTTTCGACAGGCACTCGCTGACACCAATGCTGTGCACTACCTGTCCGTTAGCGTTGATATCCCCTTCTCTCAGCAGGTTCTTCTGCCGCAGCTCCACCGGGTCCATGCCCAGCTTCTCGGCGAGCATATCCATGTGCGATTCGATGGCCCAGATGGGCTGCTCGCTGGCGAAGCCGCGCAGGGCGCATACCGGCGGCTCGTTGGTGTACACTCCATAAGCATCAAACTTAAAGTCCGGCACCCGGTAGCTGCCGATAGCCCCAAAGCTGCCGTTCCGGGTCAATACTGCCCCACCGCCGGCCGCATAGGCCCCCACATTGACCAGCATCCTTATCTCTCGCGCCACCAGCGTGCCGTCCTTTTTGACGCCGTCCTTGATATCGATGATGCAGGGAATCCGGCTGCCGCCCGAGGCGAATATCTCTTCCCGGGTCAAAGCTACCCTGACCGGCCGCCCGGTCTGCCTGGCCAGCAGCGCCGCAACAGGCTCGACGGTGAACATGAACTTCGAGCCGAAGCCCCCACCCAGGTAGAAGGAGGAGTCCACCCTTACCTTGGACGGCGGTAAATCGAAAGTACGGCACAGCCCGTCCCTGGCACCGTAAAGGCCCTGACGTCCCGACCATACCGTCAGGCTGCCATCGACTTCCCAGCTGGCGATACAGGTGTGCGGTTCGAAGGCAACCTGCTGCATGCGGGCGGTGGTGAAGCGGTTTTCCATGATTAAATCGGCCTCACGGAAGCCCTTTTCAACATC
>JAUYDJ010000060.1 GCA_030690025.1 Chloroflexota bacterium
CTGGTCAGCGGAATTTTAGCAGCGCACAGCGGGCAATTATCCGGCGGGTAGGTGAGCGTCACGGCGCGGTGGCAGGCAAAGAAGGGGACGCCAAACGAAAGCTCCTGTTCGGACCGGTTGACCAGGATACCTATGCCAATGATGTTACCGCCCTGCGCGGTTACCGCCTCCATGACCTGGCGCACCGAGCTGCCGGTGGTAACGATGTCGTCGACAATCAGCACCCGCTCGCCGGGTCTAATGCTGAAGCCGCGCCGGAAAGCCCTCTTATCGGCGCCGTCTTTTTCGGCGAAGATGCCGCGTACGCCCAGCTGGCGGGCGACCTCAAAAGACAGGATGATGGCGCCGGTGGTCGGCCCGGCCACGACCTCGATTCCTTCCTGGCGGAAGCGGTCGGCAATCAAGCGGCAGAGCTGTTCGGTGTAATGAGGAAACTGGAGGACGCGGAACTTTTCCCAGTAGATGGGGGAGTGCACCCCGGAAGTGAGGACGAAGTGGCCTTTAAGCATGGCGCCGGATTTCTGCAGGATTTCCTCGACGTTGGTGGTCAAATTAGCTCCTCCCGGCTTACGAGCCGACCAGTTGCTTGCCGAGCGAATAGTTGGATATCAGTCCCCATTTGCCCGGCGGCCAGATAGAGAGCCAGACCTTGCCCAGGATGTTCTGGCGCGGTACTACCCAGCCGCTGTGTGAATCGTTGCTGATGTTGCGGTTATCACCCAGGACAAAGTAGTTATTGACCGGGACCGTTATGGGTTCGAGGATATAGCGGGGCGGTTCTTTGATATATGGCTCAGCCAGTTTTACATCGTTAATGTATACGGCGCCGTTCTTTACCTCTACCTTATCACCGGGTAAGCCAATGATACGCTTGATATAGTCGCTGTTGCTGTTCCCGGGCGGATGAAATATGGCCACATCGCCTCTCTCCGGCCCGTGAAAAACATAAGCTACCTTATCCCGCAGTATCAGGACACGCTCTCCATTCTGGAAGCTGTTGTCCATGCTCGGGCCGCTCACCACGAAGCTCTGCACGGTAGTCTCCAGCAGTATAAAGATAATCACCGCCAGGATAGCGGTGCCCAGAACATCACGAATAAAGGTTCTCAAGGCTATTCCTTTCTTTCCATTCCAATTATACTCCATCTACCTTATATCGTTCTAGTGCGGCTAAGGGAGCCGGTTGTCACACTTGTTCATTTGCACTTTGTCGAGAAGCGATGTTAGAATTACTCTGGAATGGACTTCATGGAGCAGGCGCTATCGCTAGCGAGGCTGGCTTTAGGGCAGGTCAGCCCTAACCCGGCGGTGGGTGCGGTACTCGTGAAAGATGGTGAGGTGGTGGGGCAGGGTTATACCCAGCCGCCCGGCTCGTGGCATGCGGAGATTGGCGCGCTGAACCAGGCGGGTGAGAACGCCCGTGGCGGTGTGATGTACGTCACCCTTGAGCCGTGCTGCCACTACGGACGGACGCCGCCGTGCTCGAAGGCCATTATCGCGGCCGGTGTGGCTGAAGTCCACTTTGCTATGATTGACCCCAATCCTAAAGTAGCTGGCAAGGGTAAAGCTGAGCTGGAGAGCGCCGGCATTAGAACATATGCCGGTGAGCGTGAAAAAGAAGCCAGCGAGCTCAATGAGGCCTATATCAAGTACATTACCACCGGCACACCTTTTGTGACCGCCAAGTTTGCCATGAGCCTGGACGGGAAGATTGCCACCGGCAGCGGCGACTCCAAATGGGTGACCGGCGAGGAAGCCCGTAAATACGTGCACCACCTCCGCTACACGGCGGATGCCATTATGGCCGGGGCAAATACGATTCTGGCTGACGACCCGCAGTTGACCAGCCGGTGCTGTGGTGGCAGAGGCGGTAGCGTACGGAAACAGCCGCTACGGGTGATTGTGGATGGCAAAGGACGCACGCCGCCGACGGCCCGCATATTCAGCCAGCCGGGTAAGACGCTGCTGGCCCTGGGTGGAAGCGTCAAGCCGGGGACTAAAGCGGCTTTTACCCGGGTCGGAGCGGAAATAGTGGAGCTGGCTACTGGCGAGGACCAGGTGGATTTGAAAGGCTTGTTAAAGCTGCTGGGCCAACGGGAGATTACCAGTGTGCTGGTGGAGGGGGGTGGCATTCTGCTGGGCTGCCTGTTTGATGAGGGGTTGGTGGACAAGGTGGTGGCCTTCATCGCCCCGATAATTATCGGCGGCAAAGAGGCAAAGACTGCCGTGGCCGGTAAAGGGGTTGACAAGGTGGCCGATTCCATAAGATTAGAGCGAGTGAAGATGGATAAGTTCGGCGAGGATATGATGATTAGCGGCTACGTGGGGGGCAGGTGATGTTCACCGGCATTGTGGAAGAGGTCGGCAGAGTCGCTTCGGCACAGGCTGACAAACTGACCATAACTGCTGGACTTGTAGTCCAGGGATTAGAGATAGGCGGCAGTGTGGCGGTGAACGGCGTTTGCCTGACGGCCACCAGTGTGAATGACAGGGCATCCTCGGTTGACATAATGGATGAAACATTAAAGCGCACCAACCTGGGCCGGCTTAAGGCCGGTGATGAAGTGAACCTGGAACGGCCGATGACCCTGGCTAAACCGCTGGGTGGCCACCTGGTGCAGGGACATATTGATGGCACGGGCAAGATAGTCTCCATTTCGGCGGAAGGCGAAGCAATCCTAATCAGGATTGAAGCCCCGCCGGAAGTAATGCGCTACATCGTACCCAAGGGTTTTATCGCGGTTGACGGTATCAGTCTCACCATGGTTGATTTTCAGTCGGACTCATTCCGTGTTTCCATAGTCGGCTACACCCGCGCGCATACCACGCTGGGCCGCCGGCGGGTGGGCGACCTGGTCAACCTGGAGGCGGATATAATCGGCAAGTACGTGGAAAGATTTCAGCAGGTCCAGCGGCCGGATATAACAGTTGATTTCCTGAGTGGACACGGGTTCACCGTTAGCTAATAGGGGGTAATATGGCGCTAGCTACAATTCCAGAAGCTATTGAGGATATCAAGGCGGGCAAGTTCGTCATCATCGTTGATGATGAAGACCGCGAGAATGAGGGCGACCTGTGCATGGCCGCTGAGAAGGTCACTACGGAAGCCGTCAACTTTATGACCAAGTATGCCCGTGGGTTGGTTTGTATGCCGGTCAGCGGGCAGCGGTTGGACGAACTGAGAATCCCGCTGATGGTCGGGGACAACACCTCGAAGTACTGCACTGCTTTTACCGTCTCGATTGAGGCCAAGCACCGCACCACCACGGGTATCTCGGCGGGAGACCGGGCCGAGACCATAAAGGCGGTAATTGACCCGAATACCAAGGCCGAGGATATTGTGCGGCCGGGCCACATGTTCCCGCTTCGTGCCCGGGACGGCGGTGTACTGGTGCGGGCCGGGCATACCGAGGCCATTGTTGACCTGGCCAAGCTGGCCGGACTATACCCGGCCGGGGTTATCTGCGAAATTCTGAAGGAAGACGGCTCCATGGCACGCTTGCCCGAACTGGAGAAAATGGGCGAGAAGTTCGGGATTAAGATAGTGAGCGTAGCCAACCTCATCACTTACCGGCATAAACATGAGAAACTGGTACACCAGGTCGCTGAAGCCAAGCTGCCGACCACCTACGGCGAGTTTAAGGCGGTGGCCTATAAGAGCGATATAGACCCGGATGAGCACCTGGCACTGGTTATGGGCGATATTTCGACCGACGAGCCGGTCCTGGTCCGTGTGCACAGCGAGTGCATTACCGGCGATGTCTTCGGTAGCATGCGCTGCGACTGCGGAGAGCAGGTTGACCTGGCGATGCGGGAAATCGCCGAGGAGAAACGCGGCGTCTTGCTCTATATGCGGCAGGAAGGGCGCGGCATTGGCTTTCACAACAAGATGCGCGCTTACGCGCTTCAGGACAAGGGGCTGGATACCGTAGAGGCTAATCTCTGCCTGGGGCTGGCGGCTGACCTGCGGGACTACGGCATCGGCGCGCAAATTCTGGCCGACCTGGGGCTGCACCAGATACGGCTGTTGACCAATAATCCACGCAAGGTCATTGGCCTGGAGAGCTACGGGCTTAAAGTACTCGAAACAGTGCCTATAATTATCCCGCCCAATCCGTATAACCGTCACTATCTGGAGACCAAGCAGAAGAAGATGGGGCATCTTCTGGAACTGCCCACCACTCCTGACGAGTAGTAAACAAGTCCAATTTAAGGAGGCAGTAATGAGTAAGCTTTTTGAGGGGATGCTGCTGGGGAAGGGGTTAAAGTTCGGGCTGGTGCTGTCCCGTTTCAACGAGTTCATCACCACGAAGCTGCTGGAAGGGGCACGGGACGCGCTGCTCCGGCATGGTGTCAGCGAAGAGAGCATCGATATCGCCTGGGTGCCCGGCGCTTTTGAGATTCCCCTGGTTGCTAAGAAGCTGGCGGAGACCAAGAATTATGATGCGGTTATCTGCCTTGGGGCGGTGATTCGAGGGGCCACGCCGCATTATGAATACATTGCCGCTGAGGTTAGCAAGGGCATTGCCAAAGTGGGACTGGACACCGGGGTGCCGGTCATCTTCGGTGTGCTTACCACGGAGACCCTGGAGCAGGCCATCGAGCGCGCCGGTACTAAAGCCGGTAACGAAGGCTTTAAGTCGGCGATGACCGCTATTGAAATGGCCAACCTGCTCAAGGGCAT
>JAUYDJ010000172.1 GCA_030690025.1 Chloroflexota bacterium
CTGGTTAAGAGCGATATCCAGCAGCAGGCGGGTGCCATAGCGTCCTTTAGTTGAAAGTTTCATCGTCTTAATTAATGTATACTAAACTAATCACTTTAGTATACATTCTAATTTACCGCATTATCCGGAAATTGTCAAGAGGGGTCGGTAACCGAATCACCCATCTTCTCAAACTCTAATCAATTTATAATCAACCTCTAAGTCATGGCTAAGCTAGCCATGCCATCATGAAGATGCAGTGACCGTTTAATGTCCGAGGAGTTAAATGAGGTTGAGCTGCCCGGCTTGCCCCGCAGCAGTAAAGGTGTTTTCCAGTGGTTAACCTGGGGTGTGGGTGCCCTTGCCTTAGCCGGGGCCGCTGCTCGTCTTGACGATGACTTTGAAGGTGGCAAGATTAAGGAAGAGGTCTACCGCGGGCTGCGCGCCAAGAAGAAGTCGCAGCTAGTGACGCTAATAGAGAACCAGAGAGAATGACAGCAGATAATGGCAAAGTGAGCCCGGTCTGGGCAATTGACATCCAGGGTCTGACCAAATCTTTCGGTAATAGCCTGGCTCTACGCGGCATAGACTTTCAAGTCGGGCAGGGGGAGTCGGTTGTCATCTTCGGGCCAAACGGGGCCGGTAAGACCACTTTAATCAAATTACTGGCAAGTATCATGAATCCTACCTCGGGGAAGATTTTGATTAACGGACGGAGTCTTAAGGACAACGCTGAAGAGGTGCGCCGCCAGATTGGGGTCGTTACCCACCAGACTTTCCTTTACAGCCACCTTACCGGCCGCGAAAACCTGGAATTCTACAGCCGCCTGTATGATGTGCCCCGGCGCCGGGAGCGAATCGACGAGGTAGCCGCCTTGGTGGGTATGAAATCCCGTCTCCACGACCGGGTGGGTACCCTTTCCCGGGGTATGCAGCAGCGGCTGTCCATTGCCCGCTGTTTGCTGCATAGGCCATCGATAATACTGCTGGACGAGCCGGAAACGGGGTTGGACCAGCAGGCCACTGCTATGCTCTGGCAGGCGCTGTGGTCAGCCGGAGAAAGCCCCACTATCGTCCTGACTACCCACAGCCTGGAGCGCGGGCTGGCGTTGTGTGAACGTCTGCTAATCTTAGCCTGGGGAAGGATTGCCTACCAGGGGTCAACCCGGGCACTTGGCCTGGACGACCTGAGGCGGACTTACCAGCACTGCGTCGGGATTGAGCCATGAGATTCCTGAGTAAGGCCTTAGTTATCACCTGGAAGGACGCTCTCTCTGAGATGCGCACTAAAGAGGTGCTGTCTTCGGTGGTGGTCTTTGCCCTGCTGGTGATAGTAATATTCAATTTCGCCTTCGGTGCCAGTCAGGAGAAGATGTTGCTGGTAGCGCCGGGTATACTATGGGTAACTTTCACTTTCGCCGGGATGCTGAGTATCAACCGCGCTTTTATTCCGGAGAAAGAGCAGGGTTGCCTTGAAGGCCTTATGGTGTGTCCCATCAGCCGGGAGGCTATTTACATCGGTAAGATGCTGGGAAGTCTGCTTTTCATGCTCATCGTAGAAGCGATCGCCCTGCCGATATTCACTTTCCTGTTCAATCTCCCGGTCCTGTCTTTGCAGCTTGTAGTTGTCACCGTTTTAGCTACGCTCGGATTTGTGGCCGTCGGCACGCTATTCTCGGCGCTGGCGGTTAATACCAAGGCGCGGGAGATGGTGCTGCCCATTCTCTTTCTGCCCATTGTCGTCCCGTTAATCATTTCCGCCGTCAAGGCTTCCGAGCTGGCGCTCTCCCGCGAATCGTGGGCTACCCTGGCCTCCTGGCTTGGGATAATGGGGGCTTTCGACGTTATTTTCTTAGTAGTCTCATTTCTGGTCTTTGCCTTTGTCATCGAAGAATAGAGGGGAAAGTTAAAGTGGGTAAAAGTTATCTCAGGAACATTCTATCAGCAGTTAGCTTCCTTTTAATGGCAGCCTCTCTGTACATGGTTTTCGTCTACGTCCCCACTGAGGCAACTATGGGGATAGTGCAGCGGATATTTTATCTTATGGTGCCGGTGGCCTGGCTATCTTTGCTGTCATTCCTCATAGTCTTTATTGGCAGTATCCTCTACCTGAGAAAAAAGCAAAGCCGGTGGGACGTTCTCGCTCGCTCTTCTGCCGAAATAGGCATCATCTTTACCACCCTGACTCTAATTACCGGTTCACTCTGGGCCAGGCCAGTCTGGGGAGTATGGTGGACGTGGGAGCCGCGCCTGACGGCTACCCTGGTCCTCTGGTTTATTTACCTTGCCTATTTCCTGGCACGCTCCCTCGCCGCCGAGGAGCACCGTGGGGCTACATTTGCCGCGGTAGTCGGTATCCTGGGCTTTGTAGATGTGCCCATTATCGGTTTAGCCACCACCCTCTGGCGGGGCATACATCCCGGCGCTCTAATCTTCCAGGGTGGGTTGGCACCATCTATGCTATTGACCTTGATGGTCAGCTTAGCCGCCTTCACTGCCCTGTACTCTCTTCTTTTGCTACAAAGGATTTCAATGAAGAATGACGAAATCGAGATAAAAAGACTGCTTGGCCTGACGGCTGAACGCCATAACACAGGAGATAGATAAAAATGGAAAATGCTGGCTACTTACTGGCTGCTTTCACCCTGGTCTGGGCACTGGTTTTCGGCTACGTGATAGTGCTATTTGCCCGGGAGAGAGGACTGCGCAAGGAGATTGAATCACTGAAAGAGACGCTTAAGGAAAGACAGGGTTAATTTGACTCTTTATACACTGGCTTTTACGGCGGGCTTAATCTCTTTTCTCTCCGGAGCGCGGCTCTTCCTACAGATGCCAGGCTCAAACTCTAATCCCCAGTTAAGGATACTCTAATATAAGCATAAGCTGCGCCCGATAAAATAGAAACATGCGTGGCTATTCGCGCGTCTATCAGGTGGAAGGAGATGACGTTGAAACGGCGTAAATTCGTTATCGCGGCGATTATCTTGGTCCTCGCACTTGGCTATCTTGGATACAAAGGTTTCATGGCTTCAGCCACTTACTACTATGAAGTGAGCGAGTTCATAGGGCAGCAAGACTCGTTTGCTGATAAGAATGTACGGGTTTCGGGTACAGTTGCGACTGGAACTATTGAGAAGCAAGGCTCCACCTTGAAATTCACCATAACCGATGGGCAGAAGGACCTGCCGGTAATCTACAAGGGCGTTGTTCCCGATAGCTTTAAGGCTGGCGGCGAGGCGGTGGTTGAGGGAAAGCTTAATTCAGCGGGCACATTCGAGGCGAAGACACTCCTGGCAAAGTGCCCTTCTAAGTACGAGCCCCAGCAAACTGGAGGGTGAGAAAACTGATATGGTGAATAGTGAGCTCCAGCCGGAAGCATCGGTTAATGTGTCAACATCTGCAGGAGGCCGGACCGATTCAAAGAATGGAGTAGGCGGCAGGAAAAGACGGCTAGTCCTGTTCCAGATGGTAATGCTTGCCGCAGTGCTGGGGCTGGTATGGTATGGCTTTGGCCGATACGTTTTAGCTCCGGTACAGTCATCAGCCGTGCCGCAATATGTCGGGTCGCTGAGACTAGCCAGCCATGTCGAAGGCACGGAGGCCCTGACCGAAATCAACCGACTGCATGGCACCAGCATCAGCCTGCAAAACGCATTTATTGCCGAGTATAAGGCTGAATATGGCGGTGACCACTTGACAGTGTGGGCTGGCAATGCCGGAAGTGACCCGGCGGCGGCAGACCTGATAAGCAGGATGGTCAAGGGCATAGAAAGGGGAGGTACCGGATTCACCAACCTGCGGCAGGTAAAGGTAGCCGGCCATGACGTGTGGCAGGCTGACGGAGTCGGCGGCAATTTCTTCTTCTACAAATCTTCGGAGACTGGTGATAGGGTCATCTGGCTCACCATCGAAGGTAGTGACAGCGTATCTCTCTTAGAAAGTGCGGTTAGGGTCTTCTAAACGTTATTGTTAGCTGGGAACCGCAACTCTTCTCTGCCAGACCTTACCTGATCTCCCGCCTTGAAGCACCAGGAAGACCATCATGTAGCAGGCGGCGCCCATCAGGAGCGCGGTGGTAAATCCGAAGGTCATGGCCACGACTATCGTTGCCGTCGAGCCCACCACCGAGCCAACCCCGTTAACGCCCCATACCCAGGGGACGTAGCCTTCCATACCGCTCTCTTTCAGCAGCCTCAAACCCAGAGGGAAGGGGAAGCCCATCAGAAAACCAAGTGGAACCAAGATGACAATCGTGACTAAAAGGCGCAGGGCCAGTCCTAGGCCCAGAAGTTGCTTAAAGACGAGAGGCAAAGACAAGGCGTAAATTACCAGCACGAGGACGATAGCCGCAGAGACTGCGGCTATTACTCTGGGTATCCTTTCCGAGGCGAAGTGGTCGCTGTACATGCTGCCTAGACCAGCCCCTACCAGGAGAGAAGACAGCAGGATGGCCAGCGAGAGCACAGGCTGTCCGAGAAAAAGAACGAACTTCTGGAAAACGGAAATCTCAACCAGCATAAAGCCTATGCCCAGCATCGAAAAGAACGCCAAGAATCTCAACAGCCTTCCGGCCGAACCGTCACCATACTCTGGCCGAACTTCCCTATCGTGAGGTGTCCTTCTCCGGCGTATGAGAGGCACCGTTATGAGGACGAGCAGGGTAAGAATTGACAACCATAAAATGACAGATACCGCTAGTGGCGTTCCCTCCGCAAATTTGTAGAAGAACGGGCTATCATCAGTTGCCGGCCTCAGATCCAGTCCCTGCTCCTTGAAAGCTGACGTCAGGTCATCGAACCTGATGTCTCCCCGGCTCAAGGCAATCAGTGCCGGGTTGAGCATGCCGCATTCGTCGAAACGCACTCCTTTTTCGTGTGCGGAGCTACCCAGCTTGATGGTCGGTATATAGGATAGGGTCGGCTCATACCCCAGTTGATGTATTGACTGGTGAATAGACACCAGCTCGGACGGTTCGAAAGGCGTTTTCTTCATCACGAAGACAGGGTAGTGATGCGCGCCAATCACGTAGATGCGCTTCATCGCGGCTTCATTACCAATTCCGTTTTGGTTGAGGGCCGCCAGCGAGATAGACAGGAGTTTCAATATCTCACCTGAGTCGTGGGCCACAACTATCAACTGGCCGTCGTCACTTAGATGTTCCATGTAGTCGTTAATGGAGTCGGTGGTGAACAGGAAATTCTCGGTGAGGGCGTAGCCCTCCACACTGCGACTGGTCTTGGTAACGGGCAGGCTGAGCATAATGACATCGTACTTCTCCTTCTGGCGTTTGAGGAAATTCCTGCCCTCATCCACAATCACGCTGACATTATCCCGGTCATAGATACCGCCATTGTATCGGGAGTATTGGCGCACTATATCTACCAGGTCTTTGTTCACCTCGACGGCCGTTATCTTGCCAACGCCGGCCAGCAGCGCCAGTAGTATATCCCGACCCCCGCCCGGCCCGATTATCAGCGCCGTATTCTTCTCTCGCGGGCGCAGGTTCGACAGGGCCAGATAAGCCGGGAAATCCGTCTTCAGGTTCTGAATTGCAGGTTGCGCAGCGCCAATATCGCCGTTAAACTGGTACATCGGGGTTCCCGCCGTCCCATCCAGAAATAGGACCATCTGGTCAGGCTGGTTGCGCAGGGCTACCAGGTCGGTGCGGCCAAAAGCGCTCCACTTCGTTTCGACTATTTCTCCACCGAGTGAAGGTTCCTGAAGAACGTTGGATATCTCCTTGTCCGGGCCTGTCCCGATCGGCACAGCGGCCAGGCCTGACCCAACCAGCACTGTGCCGACCAGGCTAAGTATCATCAATATGCCTGTGGCCGACGTTATGAGCCTTCTGGCGTTAACCCCGCTTGCTTTTATGGCAAAGAGGGCCGCGCCCAGTACAGCGACCACGCTGATGGCGGCAATGGTTCTTGAGCCACCAAGTATGTTCAAGATAAGGACTACTGCGAAAGAACCGCTCGCCGCTCCCAGCAGGTCCGCGCCGTAAAGTCTGGAGCTCAGTGTGGGGAATAGGCGGAATACCCCGGCCAGGAGGACTCCGGCAAAGAAAAACGGGATGAAGAGAAGAGGGACGTAAAAGAGAATACCCACCTCACCAGCTAGGGAGGCAATTCGGACCATCACTATAAGTGATAGCGGAATGGATAGTGAAAGCAGGCCGGCGAACACGGCTAAAGAGCGGAACCTGTCGTGCCTGCCGGGTAGCCTGCGCCAGTACAGATGCACAAAGACAGCGCCCAACCCCAGGCCCAGCAAGGCTAGAGATATTACCACGAACACGTAGTGATAGGCGAACATTACGGAGAGCACCCTGGTGAGGCTTATCTCGAGGGCCAAGAGGCTGAACGACACCAGAAAGATGCCAGCTAGAAGAAGCTTTGACGCACTTCTACCGGGGCGGCTATCTTCCGATAGAGTTATGCGATTGTCTCTATTGCTCGCGCTTCCCATCATTAAACCAGTCCCACCGGGCTCCGCTTCACCCGGGTAAAGTACACTATGGCAATCAGGGATGCAGCCAACGTAAGCAGGGCTATTATCTGGGCCTGCTGGAGCCCCCAGAATACGTTCTGCTCTCGAACAAAGGTAAGGGCAAAACTTAGCGGCATAAGCCAGAAAACAGGTAGCCCTAGTATTGGCATCACTAAGATCAAATGGCACATCTTATCTATTGCTCTCCTAACTTTCTGACTCCTAAGGCCCTGACAGGACTCGAAAACCTAACAACAAGGATAAGCACTGCCGAAACCATCACACCCCTCGTGAGCAGGCCCACATCCCACTTCCAGCTAGCCACCCACGGGCATAGGCCGTGACGCTGTATTGTCTCCAGCATAACGCTTATGCCCAGGACATTCGACAGCACACCAAGTACTATGAAGAAGGACTGATACCTTACCAGAAAGGCAGTCAGCCCGGCCACCCCGATGAGGGGCAAGAGGTCGCCAAGGTGATGGGCGCAGCAGGCAACC
>JAUYDJ010000015.1 GCA_030690025.1 Chloroflexota bacterium
CGAATAAGAAGGTAGATACCTTAGACAAGTTCGTCGGGCTGAAAGCTCGCACCAGCGGTTTAATCCAGACTAAGACCCTTGAGGCGCTGGGTGCCAGCCCGATGACTATAGCCGGGACGGAGCTAGCGCCGGCTCTAATCAGGGGTACCGTTGACGCCGTCACCACCTCGTTAACCTACGGTTGGTCCCAGGGTTTTCCTGATATCACCAGCTATGCCGCGCTCTGGCCGATAACCCCCGGTTATTTCTTCTCCATAATCATGAATGCCAAGAAGTTCGATTCCTTGCCACCCGACCTGCAGAAAGTTGTCTTGGACGTAACGAACGAAATAGCGCGCCAGCAGATTTTTGCCATGAACTCCCAGCTGGCCACCGTTATCAAAGCTATTGGCCTGACCAAGTGCGAAATTGTTTACCCCGCCGAGGCCGAGATAAACAAGGCTAAAGACAAGGTTAAGGGGGTCAGGGACGAATACGTAAAGGTCTCAGGCCCTGTTGCCACAGACCTGCTGAAAGCCGTTGACGAAGCTGTGGCCAAGTACCGGACAGTGATAAAGTCTATGCAATAGAGCTAAAGCCGCAGGGGCGATACGCCCCTGCGGCTTAGATTTTGTCACCAGGGAGGCAGAGTGAAGAAGCTAGACCGTTTTCTGGATATACTGGCTACTTATGCCAGCGGCCACTTTGCCGGGTGGCTGGTGGTGGTGATGACCTGCCTGGTCATGGTTGAGGTGGTAACAAGATACGTAATGCGCCGTCCCCTCATGGTGGCTGACGAGTTCTCAGGCTATATGCTGGCCGCAATGTCATTTATTGGCCTGGCCTATACCTGGAAGGAGAAGGGGCATATCCGTATTGAAGTGCTTATCGGCCGATTACCCAGGAGGATAGCTAAATGGGTGAGGCTGGTAACGCTGCTCGGAGTCTGTGTCTTCATGCCAGTTTTGGGTAAGGCTATTTTTGACCTCGTTATATACTCCTGGAGATGGGATATGAGGTCCGCCAGCTGGTTGCGGACGCCGCTGGTATGGCCTCAAATGCTTATGGCCTTTGGCGCACTACTATTCCTTGTTATGCTAATCGGGCAACTTATCAAGACCATTCATGCTATCAGGACAGGAGAGGGGGAGGAGGTATGAACCAGCTGCTGATAATGGCCATACTTGTTGGCGGTGTGCTCATACTCTTGTTTATGGGCATGGAAATTGCTTTTGCCTTTGGCATTATGGGCAGTATAGGGTTGTTACTCTTCCTGTCTCAGCCGCAAAGCCAGATGGCCTGGACTACGTGGGGTACCCTCAACGTAGCTGAACTCACGGCAGCGCCCCTTTTCATTTTCATGGGTACCGTACTGGCAAATAGCGGCATCGTCAGGTCTCTTTTTGATGCCGCCAATAAGTGGATTGGCGGATTGCCTGGCGGTCTGGCCAGCTCAGTAGTGGTGGCCAACGCTATATTCGGGGCGATGTCTGGTTCCAATGTGGCCGCAGTAGCCATCTTCGGCAAGGCCGCCTTCCCGGAGATGGAAAGGCTTGGTTATGACCCCAGGCTTGCCCTGGGTACCATTGCCATATCCGGTACCCTGGCGGTCCTCATTCCCCCGAGCCTTATCATGATTATTTACGGTGGGTGGGAGCAGGTCTCCGTAGTCCGCCTCTTTGCCGCCGGTATAATCCCGGGCCTGTTGCTGGCGTTACTCCTCGTACTTACCGTTATAGTCAGGGTGGTAATCACTCCGTCCCTGGCGCCCAAGCCGGTGTCATATTCCTGGAGGGAAAGATTTACGGCGCTCAAGCAGCTCCTGCCCTGGTTTGGGCTCATCGCCATTACGCTGGGCGTCATTTTCGGCGGTATTATGACCGCCACTGAGGCGGCGTCCCTGGGTGCTTTCCTTAGCGTCGTTCTAGCTTTTGGCTATCGACAGATGAACTGGGGAGTGCTTAAGGCAAGTTTTCTTGATGCCGCCAAGGTTACCGCCATGGTCATGATTATCGTCTCTATGGCCAAGGTCTTAGCCTTTGTCCTGCAAAAGATGGGCGTTGCCGAAACGGTTTCTGACTGGGTAATAAACCTGCCCTTCGGCACCTACGGCATACTGGTGGCCATTTATGTGTTGTATATCATTCTGGGCTGCTTCTTCGATTCTATTTCGATGATGGTATTGACTTTGCCTTTTGTAATGCCGGTGATTATCCACCTGGGTTTCAGCCCCATCTGGTTCGGCATAGTCTACGTGGTACTTGCGGAGATGGGCATGGTTACTCCGCCATTCGGCTTAAACCTGTTCGTCCTGCATGGTACCGTGCCCAAATATGATGTAATGACTATTGCTTACGGCTCTTTGCCCTTCCTGATACCCGTATTGGTGCTTATCGGTATAATGACCATATGGCCGAATATCGTGCTCTGGGTACCAAGCATACTTTATTAGCTGAAGGCAGGAGAAGCAATGCCAATCTGGGATGATTTACTAACGGGTCAGGATAGAGAGGTCTATGAAAAGGCCGGCTACGGGCGGAAGGTTGTCTTTGGCAAAAAGCCGGCGCTGCTTATCATCGATGCCACCTATTTGTTTGTAGGGGACAAGCCGGAGCCGATTCTGCAATCGATGAAGCGCTACCCGCAGAGCAGCGGCGAAGCCGGCTGGAAAGCCGTTTACGCCATAGCCTCCCTGCTGCCGCTGGCGCGAAAGAAATGTGCCCGCGTCATCTACTCCGCGGTGGCCCCCTTCGATACCTCGTTGCCCTACACCTGGCGGGCGAGAAATCCTACCGCCGCGGGCGAAAAGCTGATTGAGCGTGGCTATGATATCGTGGACGAAGTTGCGCCGCAGGGCAATGACATCGTGATTTCCAAGATGGCCCCGAGCATCTTCTTCGGCACCAACTTGATGAGCTACCTGACGCCCCTGGGCGTGGATACGCTGCTCGTCTGCGGCGGCACCACCAGCGGCTGCGTGCGGGCTACGGTGATTGATGCGGCGTCATACAGCTTCAAGGTGGGCGTCATCGAGGAGGGCTGCTTCGACCGGGTGCAAATCAGCCACAAGGTGAACCTGTGCGAGATGGACGCCAAGTATGCCAGCGTGATATCAGTGGCCGAGGCGCGGGAATATTTGTCAAAACTCTAGATTGAAGGGTTCCGTTTGGTTTCTAAGCTGAATGTCATTGCGAGCCCCGATGAAATCGGGACGAAGCAATCTCAAACATAAATCATAGAGATTGCTTCGCTTCGCCCGCAATGACAATTAATGCAAACAGTACCCTGGCTGAGAGGCTACTTGCCGTCAATCATCTGGTACATATCGTCGTAGGCTTTGCCGAAGTCAGGGTTGTCCTTTTCCAGCCGTTCCCGCACCAGCTTGACGCGCCGCACCATCTCCGCCTTGTCCTTGTTTTTGATAAGCTCAGCCCAGGTGCGGGCGTTCTCCTGAAAAAGCTGCTCAATCCCGTCCACGTCTAACGAGGTCTGTAAGTTGGCATAGAACGCGGGTTCGTGGGAGACTACGCCTTCTATCAGCGTGAGCAGCACCTTAAAGGTAGTCCCGGCGATTTTCCTCGACTGCTCCAGTTTGTCCAGGCTGAGCAGCGTATCGGCGGAGACCATGGCAATAAAGTGGGACAGCCCCAGGGTAATGGCCATCGTTTCATCATGTTCCCGGGGACTCATCGACGTAACGATGGCGCCTTTAGCTTCCAGGTAGTTTTTAACCTTTTGCGCCAGGCTGTCCTCCGCCGGGTTAGTCGGCGTCAACACCACATTCTGGCCCTTCAGGCTTCTGGCGCCGGGGCCGAACATGGGGTGCGTGCCCAGCACCACTCCCTTTTTGACATGTTTGTGCATGGCTTCTACCGGGGATGCCTTAATTGAGGTGATATCAATGATATACTGCCCGGTGTGAGTATGCCGGGCAATCTGCTTGACTACCTCTTCAAAGCTATCCATGGATACCGACAGTAGAATGACATCGGCGTTTTTGACCGCAGACACGTCGGTGGTGGCGGCTACCCCGCCCAGCTCGGTGCTGGCCTGCGCCAGCTTCCGCTCATTCCGGCCGATTAAAGTCACCTCTTTACCGTCTTTCAGTAAGAATCTGGCCAGCCACCGACCCATCTGCCCGTAGCCGCCGACTATAGCTATTTTCACCGGTTAGCCCCGTTCCTGGCTTTGGGATAAGAGCCGAGGACTTTAATGAAGAGCGCCGACTCGGCCAGGTGGGCCAGGACTTCCCCGGGCACTTTGTCCTCGCGGTGGCCTTCAAAGTCGAGGTAGAAGTTATACTCCCAGGGCTTCTGCCGGGTGGGACGCGACTCAATCTTGGTCAGGTTGATGCCGTGGTCGGCGAGCTCTTTCAGGAACTCGTATAATGCCCCGGGTTTGTGCTTGACCGAGAACACAATCGAGGTCTTGTCATTCCCCGATGGCGGCGAGTCCTGCCGGGAGAGGACAAAGAAGCGGGTGAAGTTGTTGGGGTTGTCCTCGATTTCGCGGGCGATAATGTTCATCCCGTAGATTTCCGCCGCCCGGGCGCTGGCTACCGCCGCGCCGTCCCTGATACCCTGCTCTTTTATCATCTTCACGCTGGCAGCGGTGTTGTAAGAGGGTATCAGCTCGCTGCCCAGTTGCTTGAGAAACGTCCGGCACTGCGCTAATGCCTGGGGATGCGAGTAGACCTTTCTTATCAGCCCAAGATGCACCCCGGGATTGGCGATGAGGCAGTGGCTGACCCGGAGTTCGGTCTCACCGCAGACCTTGAGGCTGGATTCCAGCAGCAGGTCGTAGACGCGGCTGATGCTGCCCTCCAGCGAGTTTTCGATGGGCACCACGCCGAACTGCACCTCGCCGGTCTCGACGAACTTGAAGACATCGTCCAGGCTTTCACAGGGTTTGACCTGGATGGCCGGGCCGAAAAACTGGAAGGCGGCCTCTTCGCCGTAGGCGCCGATTTCCCCCTGGAAGGCCACCACGCCGCCCTGCACCCCGCGGGATATGGCGATTATCTGCTTATAGATGTTTTCGATATCGGTGAGGTTGATACGCTCATCCCGGGCAATGCGCCTGACGTGCTCCAGCACCCTCGCCTCGCGGTCGGCGTCTTTGACCTGTTTACCCTGCTGGCGTTTCTCCTTGCCGATTGCTTCGGCAATGCGGATACGCTCGGCGATAAGCTTGATTATCTGCGCATCGGCTTGGTCAATTTGTTTTCTCAGCTCTTCCAGGCTCATTTGATTATCCTCGGTATCACTCCCGCCCGCAGGGCAAAGTCGCAGAGAGTTACGGCGAGCATCGCTTCCACCACGGCCACTGCCCGGGGCACGATACAGACATCATGGCGGCCCTTAACGGCCAGGCTGGCATCTGCCATACTCTCCATGTTCACCGTTGCTTGTGTCCTGGCGATGGAGGGAGTCGGCTTCACCGCCACCCTGACCACGACCGGCATACCGGTGCTTATTCCGCCGAGCACACCGCCGGCGTTATTGGTCACGGCAACTATCTTACCATTTTTGACAGTGAACGGGTCGTTGTTCTCCGAGCCTCTTTGCTGGCCTACCCTGAAGCCGGAGCCGAACTCAACCCCCTTGACGGCGGGGATGGCGAAGAGGGCCTTAGCCAGCTCACCATCCAGGGTGTCGAAGACCGGCTCGCCCAGGCCTGCCGGCACGTTGAGTGCCATGCCTTCGATAAGCCCGCCCACGCTATCGCTTTCACTCTTTACCTGCTCAATCAGTCGCGCCATTTCCTCAGCCGCCGTCGGGTCGGCGCAGCGCAGGGGGTTTGTACCGGCATTCGACCTGATTTCGTCAAGCGACATGGGTTTAGCCTTGATTCCGCCGATTTCGATAGTGTGCGCCAGCACTTCGATTTCGCTCAGTCCGAGCAGTTTCCTGGCAATCGCGCCGGCCATGACAAAGCCGGCGGTGATTCGACCGGAAAAGCGGCCGCCGCCACGGTAGTCATTAAAACCGCCGTATTTCATAAAGGCGGTAAAATCGGCGTGGCCGGGACGGGGCAGAAATCTTATTCTCTCATAGTCGCTGGAAGCAACGTCCTGGTTCCAGATGAGCAGGCCGATGGGCGCACCGGTGGTGAAGCCATTGAAAACCCCGGCCAGAATCTCCACTTTGTCCGCCTCCGCCCGGCGGGTGGCGGCTACACCAGTGCCAGGACGCCTTTTATCTACCTCGCGCTGTATCTCGGCTTCGGTGATGGGTAGACCGGCGGGGCAGCCATCGATGGTGACGCCCACGCACCGGCCGTGGCTTTCGCCAAAGCTGGTGACGGTAAACAGCTTGCCGAAACTATTGCCCATAGCTCACCTCACCCCCGATACTCTTTAGCTCGTCCCAGAACTGGGGATAAGTCTTGGCGACGCATTCAGCGTCATCGATTACGGTGTTACCGACGGCGATACCGAGCACGCTGAACGCCATGGCCAGGCGGTGGTCGCCACGGCAATCAATCATGGCACCTCGCGGCTTTGAGCCGGTGATGGTCAGCTTATCTCGCTCTTCAGTAACGCTAATGCCCATTCTAATCAGCCCGTCTTTCACGGCGGCTACGCGGTCAGACTCCTTCAGCCGCGCCCTTGCGATGCCGGTAAGTTCACTGACGCCGTCGGCGATGGCCGCCAGGACGGCTACCGTTGGCAGCAGGTCAATGCAGTCGGTCAAATCGGTGCGCAGCGCCTTCAGCTTCGATTTTCTCACGGTTACTGACCCCTGTCCGACCTCGATATCAGCGCCCATGTCCTGCAAGAAGTTTATCATGATTTTGTCGCCCTGCAAACTGGCCGGGTTAAGGTTGTTTACGGCCACCTCGCCGGCGAGCGCGCCCAGGGCTAAAAAGTAAGACGCCGATGACCAGTCGCCCTCGACCTCATATTTGGTCGGTTCATAGTTTTGCCTGACCACCTCAAACTGGTCGAGTACAGGGGAAAAGCCCACCGTGACGCTGAACCTTTGCAGGCAGTCCAGGGTCATCATCACGTAGGGCTTCGACTCCAGGGGCGTGGTCAGCCGGACTATCATACTTTCCTCGGCAAAGGGGGCGAGGAACAGCAGTGCCGAGACAAACTGGGAGCTGATATCACCCGGCAGTTCGGCTACCCCGCCCTTTAGTCCGCCTCCCGTAACAGTTACCGGCGGCAGGCCGCCCGGTGCGGCGCACTTTATTCCAAGCTGCTGTAACGCCGCGATGAGGGGTTTGACCGGTCTACGGGAGAGGGAAGGCCCGGCGGTCAGCCGGCATTTTCCGGGGACTATGGCGCAGATGGCGGTCATGAACCGGAGCGTGGCCGCGGAGTCGCCGCAGAAGAGGTCGGTATCAGGCTGGTGAAAATTGCCGCCGCTGACCCGCCACAAATCGTCTTCCTGCCGGACCCGGACTCCAATTTTGCTGAGTACGCTCATAGCTGCCTCGGTATCCTCCGAGCTTAAGGGGCGGATAATCTCGCTCTCACCCCTGGCTAAAGCCGCACCCATGAGTCCGCGGATAGTGTAGCTCTTGGAAGAAGGGGCTATCACTGTCCCCCTTACTTCACTCCGCTGAATGCAGGCTTTCATGTACTTTCACTCTGCCTATTATTAGCTTGACCACCGACTCTATATTCAGTCGGGAAGTGTTTATAGTAATATCGGCGGCACGCTCATAGAATGGTTTACGGAATTTCAGCAGCTGGCGGATGCGCCGCACCCGGTCGTCGGTATTGAGCAGCGGCCTGCTTTCGTCTCCGGCCGTGCGCTTCAGAATTAAACCCGGCGCGGCAGTCAGGTAGACAATAACGCTCTCCTGCTTGAGGCGGTCGATGTTTATCCGGTTAAGCACTAAACCGCCGCCGCAGGCAATAACCACGTTTTTCCGGGCGGCAATCTCTTTGGTGACCGCGAGCTCAAGCTCGCGGAAGGCAATCTCGCCATCCTCGGCGAAGATGCGCGGGATGGGCTTGCCCGCCTTCTGCTCAATCAAAGCGTCCATCTCGATGAACTGCTTGCCCAGCTTC
>JAUYDJ010000033.1 GCA_030690025.1 Chloroflexota bacterium
AACTACCCTGTTCTGTGTATGCTTATAATGCGAAGGGTCAAAGAATGTCCAAAGGCAAAATCCTGGTCGTAGACGATGAACAGAAGATAGTGAGCACGGTGCGCGCCTATCTTGAGCGCGAAGGATACCATGTGCTTGAAGCTAATGACGGGCGGCAGGCCCTGGAAATCTCTCAGCAAGAGCAGCCGGACCTGATTGTCCTTGACCTTATGCTTCCTGAGATTGACGGACTGGAAGTATGCCGCCAGATACGCCGCTCCTCTGATGTCCCCATCATAATGCTTACCGCCCGCCAGGAAGATGCCGACAAACTGATCGGACTGGAGCTTGGTGCTGATGACTATGTTACCAAACCTTTCAGCCCCAGGGAGCTCGTGGCCAGGGTAAAGGTGGTGTTGCGCCGCGCCCGCCCGGTACAAACCCATACGACGCCGTCACGACTCGTCCTGGGTGAGTTGTCGCTTGATGAGGGGCGGTTTGAAGCCACCTGCCACGGCCAACTTCTTTCCCTCACCGCCACTGAGTTTCGTATTCTGGCAGCCCTGGCCAGAAATACGGGCCGCGTCCTATCGCGAGCACAGTTGCTAGACATTCTCGGCGAAAGCTACGAAGGGTATGAACGTACTATTGATGTCCACGTCAAAAACCTGCGGCGTAAACTGGCCTCAGCCAGCACCGGCAAAGGCTGTAACATCACCACCGTTCACGGGGTGGGATACAAGCTTCAGGAGTTACACAATGACTAAAGCGTTCAATCGGCTCTCGGTAAGGCTCACCGCCGCCTTTCTCCTGGCGGCCACCATGGGTGTCGCCCTGGTAGCGGTGCTTGCCTACCGCACCACTTCCACCGGCTTTACGGCTTTCATTGGTCACCTGGAAGCCATGCAGGGCATGATGGGAGGCATGATGGACAGCACCGTCAACCAAGCGGCGCTGGAATTCATAAGTAACCTGGGGCAGACGCTCTGGATTGCTGGTCTCCTCGGTGTAGCCCTGGCCCTGCTTCTCGGCGGGCTGTTTACCCGGCAAATTGTAGCGCCACTGGGAGAGGTCGCCACAGCCGCGCGCCGTATCGCCAAAGGCGATCTCAGTCAGAAGGTAAAGATACGCGGCTCCAATGAACTGGCGGATTTGGGCGAGTCTTTCAACACCATGGCGCAGACTCTGAGCCATGACCGTCAACTGCGGCAGAACATGGTGGCTGACATTGCCCACGAACTGCGGACGCCACTGTCTGTGCTACAGGCAAATATAGAAGCCATGCAGGACGGTGTTCTGGAGGCCAGCGCGGAAAACCTTGCTTCACTTCATCAGGAGACCTCGCTGCTGGCGCGGCTGATAGAGGACCTGGGCACCCTGTCGCTGGCTGATAGCGGGCAACTCGAATTTCATCCCAGGGCCACTGACTTGATAAAGCTGTCTTCACAGATCATGGAGGGAATGCGGACTCAGTTTACATCCAAGAATGTCAGCCTGGCGCTGGAGGCGCCGGACAGTCTGGTTCCGGTCTTCGTCGACCCTGACCGCATTGAGCAGGTCATGCGTAATCTTCTGAGTAATGCCTTCCGTTACACGCCCGAAGGCGGCCGTGTAACGCTCAGGTTGGTCACTGATAGCGAAGGTGTGGTTGCTTCAGTGACTGATACCGGGACAGGCATTCCATCTGAGGACCTGCCGCACGTTTTTGAACGCTTCTATCGGGTCGACCGGTCTCGTACACGACGTACCGGAGGCTCGGGCCTTGGCCTCGCTATTGTCAAGCAGCTTGTGGAAGCTCAGGGAGGACGCGTCTGGGCGACCAGCCAGGTCGGGAAAGGCACTACATTTTTCTTTCGTCTGCCAACCGTCTCTTCGCAAGTAGAAAATAGCTTTGCCTCAAGATAACAACTGATAGGTAAGGAGTAATAGTACCATGATGTTTTTTGGTGGCTGGATGTTAATATTTTGGGCACTCATTCTGGCGAGAAACAACGGGGGTAAGTAGCGTGGCCATAGACTTGAACCGGCCAACTGAGGCATCGATGACGGCATTAACGATTTGACAATACCAGGGATATGGTATAAACTTTCGCATTCACCTTGAAACAAATCGCCTGAGAAACCAGCAGATTTAAAAGGAGGAAACGTGAAAAAGAGCAAATGGTTAACCCTGTTGGCTGGTATTAGTGCAGTACTGGCGTTAGTCGTCTTGGCTGCCTGTGCTAAACCAGCTCCCGCACCTGCACCAGCGCCAGCCCCAGCACCCGCTCCGGCACCGGCCCCGGCACCAGCGCCAGCCCCTGCTCCGGCTCAAAAACCGGTTGAGCTCAAGGCATTAACCTGGGTAACTACCACCCATACCGATTATTGGGAGTTCCAGAAGTTCCAGGAACTGGTCAGCAAAAAATCCAATGGGTTGCTTACCATCAAACGGATAGGTGGTAATGAAGTAGTACCCCAGTCGGAGATGGACCAGTCAGTAAGACAGGGTGTAGTTGACCTGGTCTTTATCTATTCATCCGGTGCTACTGATACGATACCCGGAATTGAATTGCTCTATGCTTCACGCATAAAGCCTGATGAAGAAGTGAAGTCAGGCTATATTGGCGTGCTTCAAGAACGGGCTGCTAAGGTCGGCATATACTTCCTGGGGAGATGGCAGGTCTCCAATGGCTACTACCTGATGTACA
Organism: Chloroflexota bacterium; assembly: GCA_030690025.1. GTDB lineage: Bacteria > Chloroflexota > Dehalococcoidia > Dehalococcoidales > JAUYDJ01 > JAUYDJ01. The sequence goes on from JAUYDJ010000033.1 coordinate 2,670, forward strand.
CCAACAAGAAAATTGAGAAGCCAGCCGACTTCAAGGGACAGAAGATAGCCGCCGCCGGCTGGGTGTCAAATGCACTCATTCCCACCGGCGTGACTCCTATTTCGATACCCGTCGCCGATTACTACACGGCGGCCCAGACTGGCACCATTGATGGCCTAATCAGGAGCCCGGGCGGTGCGGTGGAGTTCAAGCTATGGGAGGTCCTCAAGTATGCCGTGGACCATGCCATATCGTCAGCCGCCGGAGCTGCGCTAATGAACATGAACACCTGGAAGGGCCTCTCTCCCGAGTTCCAGAAGGTTATCACTGATTCGCAGCGTGAGTTGCTGGTGGCTTCAGAGGAGTATCAGGGTAGGATTTTTGGCGAAGCCAGGCAGAAAGCCGTGGATAGCGGTATGATTCCTGTTAAGCTTGCCCCGGCAGATGCTACCTGGTATGTCCAGTCATTTATGGACGGAGCCTGGGATTACTTCGGCAAAACATATCCCGACCTGGTAACTCAGTTCAAGAAACTTCTCGTCCCTTAACCCTGTTTTCCAAGTCTCTAGAAGATGCCCACCAGGGAATGAAATCCCTGGTGGGCATCTTTGAAAATAATTAGGCGCTTAGGTAGGGCAGAT
>JAUYDJ010000042.1 GCA_030690025.1 Chloroflexota bacterium
GCGGCTTCGGGGGCCTTCTCCAGGGCAGCACGGAGCGCAGCGGCATTGTTGGCCGCATTCTGTTCCAGGAGCGTCTTCAAGTTGGCCTTGTCGGTGGAAGATACCTTGGCTTTGCCTCTATTGGACGGGGAGCTCTTCTGAGGCTTCTCATCCTTACTCTGGCCGGATTGGGCTTTCTCAGGTGGTGGAACGGGAGCAGGCACGGGTGCCGGCGCCTGCAATGCGGGCGCTGGTGCTGGTGCCATCAGCGTGCTGGGGGCTTCCCCGGACGAGGACAGGCGAGCCATCTTCTCCATGTTTTCATCGAGTCGCTCGGCGGCAGCCTCTATTCGCTTTGGGTCTTTCTTGTCAACTATGTAGGTTATTTCAGCCACCCGCCGGTCGGCCAACCGGGCATATAGCTCCGTCTTGCCGATATTGGAGGTGGTTATGGCCATCTGGGCTTGTTCCGCGGCTAACTTGACCGGGTAGAGAGGGCTGTCCGGCATGCTGGTGCTGGCGGCAGCCACGGTACCACCTCCGGCCAGCAGCACCGCCAGGACGATGGCGGTCGCGGTTACCCACTGCTGGTGCCAGGCCCAGGCGGTGCGCCTAGGCCTGACCTGCTGGAGTGCGGCCTGGAACTGATACCTGGCCCTGGCCTTAAAGGCGGGGTCGGGCTGTATGGCCATGGCCTTCCGTGCCGCCATTGCAGTCTGCAGCAACGGTATAAGTTCGGCGGCGTGCTCCGGATAGCTCTGGAGACACTGCTCCATGGTCTCCTGTTTCGCCAGGAGCCGTTCCAGACAATCGTTCAGGATATTATCAAACGCATTCTTCATTGCTCTTGTCCCACCAGCAGCACTTTACGCAGGGCTACCGTAGCGCTGTGTTGCAGTGCCTTCACTGCGCCCTCGCTTTTACCAATGGCTTTGGCCGTTTCCGCCACGGATAAATCGGCGGCAAAGCGCAGGCTGATTACTTCCTGCTGTGCTTTGGTCAACTGTTTGGTGGCCGACCTCAGCCGTTCAATATCCAGTCTACTCTCCGTGATGAGAAAGGGATTGCCGTCGCTGCTCGGCAGCGATTCGTAGAGCGGCGTCATGACTACCTTGCTCGATTTTCTCAAGTGGTCGACCACCAGGTTATGCGCAATGCGGAACAGCCAGGCCGAGAAGGGCGTCCCCCGCCATTTGAAGGAATAGATAGACTTGAGTGCCTTGAGGAAGACCTGCTGTGTCACGTCCTCTGCCTCGGTTCTATTTCCCATTTTGAGAACTACATACCGGTAAATCTTATTGAAGTAATTCTCGTATAACTGGGCGAAAGCCTCTTTGTTTCCCTGCTGCGCTTGAGAAACGAGGCTTAGCTCATCCTGCACCTGATAACCCCCTCCGCCGACTAAACATTTTTCATGGGGCAAGCGGCGTGATTACCCTGTGCAATAATTATAACGTAGAAAGGCAGTGAAAGGATAGTTTTGAGAGGGGCGGTGTTCTGTAAGCCAGTCCATGCCATTGGCCGGGTGACTGTGCTACAATAGTCCCAGAAACTCATTCGAGGAAGTTATGCCCTATCATGTGCGCTTGATGCGCCGCGAGGATATTGCCCAGGTTACTGATATCGACCGTGAAGCCTTCCCCAGCTTGTGGCCGCCGACCAACTATCGGCACGAGTTGGAAAACAGGATGGCGCATTACATGGTCGCGGTGGACGAAAGCAAAACAACCGAAGCGCCCCCGGTGTATAATGTCCCGGAAAAGGGCCTGACCGGGCTGCTGGCGAGGATAAGACGCCTGTTTAACCACCACCGCTTCTTCCCCGAGGAGTCGGCGGTCAGTAATGAATACGTCGCCGGGTTCGCCGGCTTCTGGATTATGGCGGAAGAAGCCCACGTTGTCAGTATTTCCGTGCGTGAAGCCTATCGCCACCAGGGAATCGGGGAGCTGCTGCTCATCTCGCTCATCGACCTGGCAATAGAGCTGGAGGCCCGTCTCATCACCCTGGAAGTGCGCGTTTCCAATACTATTGCCCAGAACCTGTACCGCAAGTATGGCTTTGTCCAGGTAGGCGTCCGGCGCGGCTACTATACCGACAACAAGGAAGACGGCGTGCTGATGACCGCCGACAATATTGGGGCGGCTTCATTTCGCGCACAAGTTGAGCAGCTGAAGAAGGCACATGCCAAGAAATGGGGCATGGTCTTATCCCGGGTCAGCCGGTAGCACTTTAACCGAACAGGCCGCGGCGCCGAAAAGGAGGCTGCTTGCCGGCGTTAGCGCGGAGCCACTCCTCCAGCCCCTGCTTGCTCCTGGCCAGCGATTCTCTTATCTTGTCCACGCCGAGACCGGATAGGTAGGCCGATGACTTACTTTTCCGGGCCAGGTCGATATCCCGGTTGAACTCCGCCGCCATGCTAAAGGCACTGGCCAGGTTAGCCTTCAGCGGCTCATCCAGGAAGTCCATCTTTTTCTGGTTCCGCTGCCAGCTGCCGATGCTGAACTTCTTGACCTTCAGGTTGAACTGAAAGTCATTGGCCAGCTTCTGGTTGCGGTTTATATCGGCCAGCAGGTTGGCCGCCGCTTCCATCGGGGTGCGGTCGGCACGGCGCCGCTTCAGCAAGATGTTGCCGACCATCAAGGCGACCAGCACCAGCAGGACTACCAGGTTTTCCCTAAGTTCCATCCTACTCCTTCGTCTGAGACTTAGACCTATTTCTCTTCGGAAACGAGCTTGCCGGCAACGGCCCAGTTGTGCTTCGGGTTGTCCTTCAGGATAATGTGGACGGCTTCGGCGGGAGTGCCTACCTTGACGAACGCCGCAGTTATGCCCTCGGCGATTTTTTTCTTTTGGTCGATGGTTCGCCCCTCCCACATCTCCACGATAACTACTGGCATGTGACCTCCTTATTTAGTAAATCAAAAGACCAGGCGCGAAAAGAACATATTGGCGATTAGCCCAGCCATGATGGGGAATAGAAAGACGCCGCTGGCCACGCGAATTAATGTGAACTGCCAGCCCATGATACCCATTTCAATGGGCATCCGGGAGATACCCAGCAGCGACCATGCCGTCATAAAAGCCACCACCGTGCCCACGCTTGCCCCGGCGCGTAGCAGGCCCGCCCCGAGGGGCATGCTGACGATGGGGCCGCTTGGCGTAAGGCTGCCGACAAGGGTACCGATAAGGACACCGCGGATGCCGGACTCAGCGCCGACCCATTTGGATATTATCTCGGCGGGAA
>JAUYDJ010000104.1 GCA_030690025.1 Chloroflexota bacterium
CCAGGGAAGCAGGTTTAATGTGGCCTTCATTTTTTCCGCCCAGGTTGACGCGGGCGGCTTTGGGGTCATGTGTGGATTTATCATGGCAATAATGAGCAGGGTGGCGATGAGCAGTAGCGACAGGATTGCGCCGGGTATCAGGGCGCCGGCGAAGAGGCGGGCAACGGATTCGTTCTGCCAGGAGCCGTAGACAATGAGTATGATACTGGGCGGAATGAGGACGCTTAAGGTGCCGCTGATGGCCAGAATGCCCAGGGCCAACGTATTGTCATAACCCTGTTTCTGCATTTCCGGGAAGGCAATCCGGCCAAAGGTGGCGGCGGCGGCAACACTGGAGCCGCTCATAGCGCCAAAGAGGGCGTTAGCGGCGATAACCGAAATGCCCAGGCCGCCCGATAGACCGCCCACCCACTTGTTGGCACCATCAAACAGGTACCGGATGACCCCGGTATTAGAGAACATTTCACCCATGAAGACAAAGGCCGGCACCGCGGTAAGGGTAAACGTGTTCAGCGTGGCCCATGACGTCCAGCCGAACTGGTTCTGTGCTTCATTTACGAAGAAGAACAGCCCAATACTGGCGGTCATGGCAAAGGCCAGGAAGATTTCTATACCCGAAAAGAGAAGAACAAACAGTGTTATCAACAAGATGGCGGTCATTAATTCCAGGCTCATGTATTACCTCCCTGTCCGGCGCGGAGGTCCAGCACCGTTTTGACAAAATCAAGGAGTACCTGTCCGAAAAGGAGAATAAGACCGATTATCATGAAAATCTGGATATAGCCTTCGGGGGTGCGTATCCAGGTACTCGACCTCAAGCCAAACCGGAAGGAATAGACGGTGACGCTGTAGGCTGCCTGGATTAGCACGGGGATGAAGACAACGGCGCCACCCAGCAAAATGCATCTCAACCATTTGCTGGCTCTCTTGGGCAGGAGGGTGGTAAAAACCTCGATACGGACGTGCTCTCCTTCCTTCCACGTGTAAGCAGCGCCTACGAAAGCCATTATGACCAGTATGTAAGCGGAGTATTCATCGGAGACCCGCAGGGGATGGCGCAGGACATACCTGGATACAGCTTCAACCAGGACCAGGGTCACCATGACGAGAGATAGCCACCCCATGGCGTGGCCGCTTACTTTATCGGAGAGAGCATAGATGATACTGGTGAATCTCTTCACATGGGCCTCCTCAAAGTTCCGGCCAGTGGCAGGGGCATTTAGCCCCTGCCACTGTTTCAAGCTATCTATTTACCGGTATATGCCCGCCACTTGGCGACGTTCTCGTCAACTATCTTGAGCAAAGCGGGTCCGTCAGGGCCGGCAATCTTGAGCCATTCATCCCGGATACCTTTGGTGAGGTCCTTGGCTTTGGCTATCTCAGCATCGGGAGGATTCACCAGCTGGGTCTTGGTCATGGAGATGCCCAGGATGGCGTAAAGGCGGGCAGATAGTATGCCATAGTACTCCGCGTATGCAGCTTCCATGCTGGCATCAACCAGCGCCTTTTGCAGGTCAGCCGGCAGCGAGTCGTAGGTCTTGGCATTGACTATGAGCGGGAAAGTGAAGCCGGGGGTGATGATGGGCCATACCGCCACATACTGGGTGAGGTCGGTCAGGCGGTGCGCCCAGCCATAGTTGAGGCTGGTGGTGATACCGTCAACCGTGCCGCGGAACAGGGCGTCTTCAACCTCGGTGATGGCCATGGTTACCGGGCTGCCCCCGAGAGCCTCAATGGTGCGGGTCTGGATGAGGCCGCTGGTGCGGAGTTTCAGCCCCTTAAACGCGTCTACGGTGTTGACATTGCGCTTGCCCGCCCAGATGGCATCGTTGGCTGTGGAGGTAAAGTCGGTCAGCCAGACAACACCAATAGCGCGGTAGGCCTTATCGAACAGGGGCCTTATCCTTGGATCCGAGGTTACCTGCCACCCCTGGTATATATTGTCCATAATGCCGGGAATGCTGCCGTAGTTGAAGAAAGGATAAGAGCCGGAGTTAAAAGAGGCATTGGTAAAGGCCACGTCAGCTTTGCCCTGGCCTATCGAGGGCAGAATCTGGTTGGTGGGGAAGAGGCGTGGCTTATTGTCAATGATTATGCGGCCGTTGCTCTTGGCATAGACCAGTCTTTCCCAGAGCCCGCCAGCCTTGGTCAGCTCTACGTACGGCTCAGCCTGTCCATAGGTATCGTCCAAGGCAAAGACCAGGGTGTATTTCTGACCGGTTGGCGTTGGCGCGGGAGTAGGCGTTGGCGTGGGAGTAGGGGTAGGTGCGGGCGTTGGCGCAGGCGTGGGCGTTGGCGTGGGTGTTGGTGCAGGCGCCGGGCTGGCGCAGCCCACCAGCGGTATGGCGATAACCGCTAAGGTTAAGATAATAGTTCCCAGGATAGTTAGCCACTTGGCACTTTTCACGTGTTCCTCCTCATAAAATCTCTTGTCTACATGATGGGCCAATCACTCTCACATTTTAGCCTCCTCCCTCAAAATTCACTCAGACTATCTGGAATATTTCGACTGAAAAATAGGTGCCTCTATTTCTGATTATAGTAGTTCGTCTGGCGCAAATCAATATAATTACCCGCGAGAATCCATTTGCGCCAAAACGCCGTAGGCCATCCGGGCACCTAAATGAAAGATGGCGGGCACCTGGCCTCGGTTCAGTATGCCCGCCATCTGTTTTATCTAAACGGGATTAGGCATTAGCCGGTTCTCAGGCCTTCTTCCGGGGGCGTACCGCCCAGGCTTCAATTTCCACGAGCATTTTGCCGGGCAGGTCAAGCCCCACGCCTCTGAGCAGAGTGCCATTTCTCGGGTTCTTAATAAGGTCGGGGCAATGTTCCATGCAGAAATCACGGAAGGCTTTGCGAAACCCCCAGACCATGTGGGGATGGACGAGGTAGTAGCGCCACATCACGATTTGTTCCAGAGTAAAGCCCGCCTCTTCCAGGCCGGCCTTGATTGACTTCAGGCATTGCCTGGTCTGGTCTTCAATGTTCATGCTGACGACAACGCCGCCCTCGGGGGTAAGCTCATCGTTAGCGTCCCTTACCGGTCTGTCTTTCATCGGGTCTCTACCCGTCTCACCGGACATGAAACAGATGTCCACGTCGCCTTCAGTAACGAAGGCGGATGCCCAGTTCATCTTTTCTTTGTGAAAGTATGGGTAGAGTTTGCCCCAGGGGTACTGTACCGGCGCCTTTTTAGTTTTGAAATCGAACCCTTCAAGCCAAGCCATGAAATCTCCTCCTTAATATTTTATTTTTGTCGACTCTGGTGAATTTATTTTGACTTCTCTCTCTCCTTGAGGGCCTTGAGAATCCGCTCACGGGTGAGCGGTATTTGCTTTATCCGCACCCCCACTGCGTTGTATACGGCGTTGGCGATTACGGCAGCCGACGGCGTCATCTGAGTTTCGCCGCATCCCTTGGCGCCGTAAGGGCCATCTTTGTGAGGGGCGGGTGTCATAAAGGTCTTGAAGTTCTCGTTCTTGGGCATATTGACAGCATCAGGTATCTTGTAGTCCCTGAGATTGGGATTGAGTACCACGCCCTTGTCCAGTATCACTTCTTCCCAGAGGGCGCTGCCGATACCCTGGATGAGGCCGCTTTCCATTTGCTGCTCGCACATCTTCGGGTTGATGGGGAAGCCCATGTCAGAGGCGGCGCCAAGCTTCAGCAGCTTCACTTCGCCGGTCTCGGTATTGACGGCGACCTCGGCACCCTGGCAGGAATGGCCGTAGAAGGAGACCAGTCTCAGTCCTTTTCGGGCCAGAGCGGGGTCAATCTGCCCGTTGTCCGGGTTCTCCGGGGCGTAGTTCTGTACCCACATGCCTCTGCCTATTATCTCACCATATTTCGGCACATACTCACCGAATTGTCCGGGCGGAATGGGTCTGTCCGCGGTGAAGATATCCGTGGCGTTGATTGACTTTGATGGGTCAGACTTAATAAACACCTTGCCGGCCTTGATAGCCAGGTCTTCCGGCTTTGCCTTCAGCTTGGGTGCGGCCAGCTCGAATATCTGTCGCTTGGCATCCTGGGCCGCCAGGTATACCGCGTTGCCCAGCTGATAGGTGGTGCGCTGGGAGGTAGACCCCTGGGGGAAGTAGGAGTCAGTGTCCGTATCACCCCACCTGACAATGGTCTTATCCATGCTGCCGCCCAGCTCCTCGACGGCAATCTGGGCCATGGCGGTGTTGACGCCTTGCCCGATTTCATCAGCGTTGTGGCGTACCTCTACGGTACCGTCTTCCCAGAAGCGGACAATAGCCATGGCGCTGGTGGGTGCCACGCTGTACTTGTTGCCAATGGCCAAACCCTTGCCGCGCCGCCAGGGACCTTCCGCCTTAGCCGGCGGCTTGCCCCACTCCAGGTATTCGGCGACTTTATCCAGACATTCCCGGGCACCATGGCTGTGCGCAATCTCACCATTGCCGTTCTCGTCGCCTTCCCTCTGCACGTTCTTCCGTCTCAGTTCCACGGCATCCATGCCCAGTTTCTCCGCCATCATGTCCATGTGCGACTCGATGGCGAAAATCCACTGCGAGCTGCCGAAACCGCGGAAGGGGGTGACGACCGGTTCATTGTTATAGACGGCATAAGAATCGAGTTTCATGTTGGGTACCTTGTAGGTGCCGATAGCGCCAAAGCTGCTGTTGCGGCAAACCAGGACGCCGGAATCAGCGTAGCCGCCAATGCCCAGCAGCACTCTCATCTCCCGGGCAACAATGGTGCCGTCCTTCTTTACGCCATCCTTGATAAAGACCACCATGGGAATCCTGGTACCGCCGGCGGTATACATCTCGTCGCGGGTGAAGGCATGCCTGACGGGGCGCTTGGTCTTCATGGCCAACAGGGCGATGACGGGCTCGGCCCTGAGCATTGCCTTATTCCCAAACCCGCCGCCCACATAGAAGGAGGAAATAACCCTTACCTTGGACGGGGGCAGGTTGAAGGCGGCGCAGAAGTGTCCCTTGATGCGGAAGATGCTTTGCCGCCCGGCCCATATGGTCAGACTGCCGTTAGACTCCGGTTTGATGATGCAGATATGGGGTTCAAAGGGAACGTGCTGGATTCTGGGTACCACGAATTTGCTCTCGAAAATGTGGTCGGCTTCTTTGAAGCCCTTCTCCACATCACCGTGATAGACACGGTGATGGTGCGCCACGTTAGGCCGGTCATTATCCAGGTGAATGTAAAGGCCCTGGGCGACAAACTTCTCGTACTTGGGGAGGTCGGGGTGGACAACAGCCGGCGGGCTGGTGCCCCACGCTTCCTCCAGGTCATAGACCGCGGGCAACTGCTCGTATTTGACATCAATCAGGTCTACGGCTCTCTCGGCGATTTCCAGGGTGTCCGCGGCTACGCCGGCTACGGCATCGCCAACATGGCGGACAATAAACTTGCAGAGGGCATGCTGGTCACGGATGTACCCGCCGTATCTTTTCTCCGGGGCGTCTTTGCCAGTGACCACTGCCCGTACTCCGGGTAAAGCCTCCGCTTTTGAGGTGTCAATGCTTATAATGCGGGCATGGGGGTACGGGCTCCGCAGGACCTTAGCGTAAAGCATCCCCGGCACTTTTATATCGGTGCAGTATTTGGCTTCACCAGTAACCTTGTCCAGGGCATCCAGTCTGATTGGGCTCTTACCTACTACTGAATATTCTGCCATCTCGTTTCTCCCTTACTTACTGCTATTTCTTGCCGGTTTTGGCTGCTTTCATCTGGTCTCTGGCGACCATGATAGCTTCGACTATCTTGACGTAGCCGGTACAGCGGCACAGGTTGCCGCTCAGGCCCTCTCTTATTTCTTCCTCGGTGGGGTTGGGGTTCTCGTCCAGAATTGCCTTGGCCTTCAGAATCATGCCGGGGGTGCAAAAGCCGCACTGTACGGCAAAGTGGTCGATGAAAGCTTGCTGCAGGGGGTGCAGCCCCTTGGCGGTGGCCAGCCCTTCGATGGTGGTGACTTCTTTGCCTGCAGCCTGGAGGGCGAGCATTATGCAGCTCTTTACTGCCTTGCCATCGATGAGGACGGTGCAGGAGCCGCAGTTACCGGTATCGCAGGCCATCTTTACCCCGGTCATTCCCACCTCTTCTCTCAATACCCAGGCCAGCGTTCTCCACGGGTCAATAGATACTTCATAATCCTGTCCATTCACTTTTAATGCTAATGTGTGTTTCATTTAAGTCCTCCTGAATTTTCTTAGGTTATGCCGCTGACTTGGCCATTTCGGCCGCCTGTTTTATGGCGTCACGGGTGAAGACCTTGAGCATCTCGCGTCGGTATTCGGCCGAACCGCGGATATCATCAATGGGGCTGGCTTCATCGGACGCCGTCTGGGCGGCTTTCTTAACCAGGGTATCATCAATCTTCTTGCCGGTGAGCAGCTTTTCCGTCTTGGTGGCTCTTACCGGGGTGGGGGCCACTGCCCCGAGGGCTATCCGGGCTGCGGAGCAGACGCCATCGGCGCCTATTGTCAGCAGCGCGGCGACGCCAATCAGGGCCAGCTCTTCGCCACCGCGGGTGACGTATTTAATGTATGACCCACCGGTGTGGGGTGGCGGAACGGGTATCTGGATTTCAGTGAGCAGCTCGTTGGGCTTGATGGCGGTGCTGCCCGGACCGACAAAAAATTCGTCGAGGGTGAGGGTTCTTTCGCCACTGGCGCTGACCAGTTTCACGCTAGCGCCCAGGACGAGCAGGGCCGGGGCCATATCGGCGGATGGTGAAGCGTTGCACAGGTTACCGGCCAGCGTGCCTACATTTCTTATGGACATTGAAGCCATCTGGCTGGCGGCCTGGCAGAGGATGACGCAGTTGATCGGCTTGAGGTGCTTGGACGTCTCAATGCTGCGTATGGTGGTCATTGCCCCAATCCGCAGGCCTTTCTTGCCATCCGACTTAATATAATCCAGGTCGGTGAGTTTGCCGATGCTGATGACGTATTCCGGACTGAGGGTCTTGTCTTTCAGCAGGGACACCAGGTCGGTCCCGCCGGCAAGCACCTTGGCTTTGTTGCCGTACTTGTTGAGCAAGGATACGGCCTCTTTAACCGAAAGTGGCTCAAAATACTCAAAGGGTCCCATCATGTTCCTCCTTACCGTGATTAATCTAAAGCAAACGTTTTATTTTATCATAACCAAGCGGGATTACAAAATAGGTGTGAAATTGATTAGTGTGCCAGTTTCACCCCCTTATCTCTCTGCTCAAAAATTAAAGGGGGAAGTAATTCCGGGAAAGGACAGGCACTCTCTCTTATTTACATTCCCCCTTTAACATTTGAGAAAAATCTCATAGTGCAGGAAACCGGCTACCAGCTTTCGAATTAAGCCTAAATATTCTAACCTATTATTGCTCTCTTTACCAGTGCCCTGGCTATGGCCAGTTTATAGTCGTTCATGCTTAGCGGGGCCGCCTGCCTCACCGTGGCTGCGGCGGCTGCCTGCGCCGACTCGGCTGTCAGCATGCTCCCCTTGAGCGCATCCTCAGCCGCAAGACTCCGGTATGGAGTGGGGGCTACGCCGCCCAGCGCGATTCTGGCGTCGGTGATGAGGCCATCGTGGACAGTCACGGCGGCGGCCACACTGACGATAGCCGGGTCGATGGCTTTTCTGATTCGGAACTTGAGGAAGCTTTGTTTAGTCTCTGGGGCGGGAAGGGGAATCTCAATTCCGGTGATTAGCTCGTTGGCTTTGAGGGTATTGCCGATGGGCGTGTAGAGTTCCTCAACTGAGATGACTCGCTGGCCGTCCGTGCTGGCTATCTTTATTTTCGCGTCCAGCGCCACCAGGGCGGGGGCGAGGTCAGACTGGCAGACCGCGTGGCATTTGCCGCTGGCAAAGATGGCGTGGTAGCGGTTGTCCCCGTCGACGGCGAAGCAGGTAGGGCCGCCCTTGCGGTGACAGAAGAAGGTCTTGCCGGTGATGGCCGGCATGCGGAAATACCAGCAGTTGACCTGCTGGCACAGGTTGCCACCGATGGTGGCCATGTTCCTGACCGCCGGTGATGCCGCCGAGCGGGCGGCTTCCGCCAGCAGGGGGTATTTCCCTTTAATTACCGGCGAATCGGCAATATCACTGAGGGTGGCCAGCGTGCCAATCTTCAGGCCAACGGCGTCCTCGGTAATGGTTGCCAGTCCGGGTATGGCCTGGATATTCACCAGAGCCGTGGGGGCGATGAGCCGGTTCCGTAGCAGGCGTACCACGTCAACCCCGCCGGCGATAACCCGGGCGCCTTCGTGCCGGTCGAGCAAGGCCAGCGCCTCGTCAATGGTGGCGGCGTTAAAGTAGTCAAGCTGCCGGTCTTCAACCCAGTACTGGTTGAGACGGTCCAGGGCTTTATCAACCGTCTTAGCTTTGAGCAGGTCTAAGTAAGTTGTCATCTAGCACCTCCCGATTTTCCCAGAGCCTTGAGAATCCGCTGCGGGGTGATGGGAATTTCCCTCATTCTTACCCCGACCGCGTTGTATATAGCATTAGCGATGGCCGGAGATTGGGCTGATGTGCCTGATTCACTGAAGCCTTTGGCGCCGAAGGCCCCCCAGGCGGAGGGGTTGGGGATGATAATTTCCTGCAGGTCGGCCATCCTGGGCATGTCCAGCATACCCATGAGCTTATAGTCGAGCAGGTTCGAATTGAGCACCACGCCGGTGTTCTGGTCGATGATGATGCCCTCGGAGCGGCCGTAGCCGTTGCCCATGACCACGCCCATATCAATCTGGTTTTCGATTAGGATGGGGTTGATGGGCGTACCGCAGCCGCTGGCGGCAGTGAGGCGGAGAACTTCGAGCTGGCCGGTCTCGGTATCCACTTCCACTTCGACAATGGATACCGTGCCGGTGTAGCTCTTGATAATCTTGCCGGTGGCCGGGTCGATTATGGAGTCGGCGGGTGGGTTGCAGGCTTCACCGGTAATCTGGTAGCCGAAGAGGCATGCTTCCGCCACTGAAATGGCTTTATCCGGTTTGGCTTTAACGTAGATACGGCGGTCGCGGGATTCCAGCTCGTCCGGCTGGACGCCCAGCCGCTGGGCGGCTATCTTGAACATCTGGCGCTTGGCGTCCTTAGCGGCATGCCAGCAGGCGGTGATGGCGCTGGAGGTGCCGCCGCTGCCCACCACGCCCCAGCCTTCCGGCGTGGCGGCGGTATCGCCCAGCAGCACATTGACGTCTTCGTAGCGGATACCGAGCTCTTCGGCGATGACCTGGGCCATGGCGGTCTTGATGCCCTGCCCGATTTCCACGGCGCTGGACAGCACATTGGCGGAGCCGTCATGGTTCATCTTCACTATGCCCGAATACACGCGGTATTCGCCCATGTGCATACCAATGCCAATACCGATGCCCTTGCGTTTGGTGCCGTTGACTTCCATCGGGGTCTGCCACCCCTTCCACTTGCTTTTCCAGCCGGCCCTTTCCGCCGCCTTGCGTATCCCCTCGGGGAAACCGTCCAAATCATGCCCCACGATGCCCCATCTCAGCGGCCCGGGGCGCTCCTCAAGCTCATCCGGTGAGAGTCCCAGGACATCGCGGCGGGTGACGGCGCGGGTGCCGTACCTCATGCAGTTCTTGATGCGGAACTCGACCGGGTCGATGCCGGTTTTCTCGGCGGCTTCGTCCATCAGGGTCTCAACGCCGAAACCGGCTTCGGGGTCGCCGTAGCCGTTCATGGCGGAGGCTTCGATAATATTGGTCATGATGCCGCAGCCTTCATATTTGGTGTTCTGGTACTGGTAAAGCGTGTTGCAGGTGGCGGCACCGGAGGCGGACACGATATTCAGGGACTGCAGGGAGTCCCGGCCAAAGTTAGCGATTATCTTATGCTGGGCGGCGGTGATAGTGCCGTCCTTCTTCACACCTATCTTTTCAAAGGTGCGGTAGTTAGGCCGGCGGTGGGTCGCGACGAGGTCTTCTTCCCTGGTGTATATGCACTTTACCGCGCGGGAAGTCCGTTTGGCCATGACGGCGCAGAGGGTGGCTATCTTTTCCGGGTTCTTAGCGCCGTAACCACCCACGCTATGAATGGCAATCAGCCTGATGCTGGACTGCGGTATGCCCAGGCACCTGGCCATGTCTTTACACTGCGGTACCGGCTGCTGGGAATCCGCCCAGCAGGTCAGCTCGTTACCCGTCCACTGGCAGATTACCGACCGCGGCATGGGCGAGACGCAGTGCTGAATTGAGGTCTTGTAGCTGCCTTCCACGATGAAGTCGGCTTCCTGAAAACCTTTATCGACATCACCGTAGTTGGCGGGCAGCCAGTGGTCCGGCCGCAGTCTGGGCGCCCGGCAGGCCGCCGAGCCGTGGTACATATTGTTGCCGTTCTGGGGGTGCACCAGGGGGGCGCCGGGTTTCATGGCCTCTTCGGCATCGAAAACGGCGGGTAATACTTCGTATTCTACCTCTATCAGTTGCAGGGCTTCCTCGGCGATGTCCGGTGTCTCGGCGGCTACCCCGGCTACCTCTTCCCCGGCGGCGTGCACGGTGTCATCGAGGAGGAATTCAAATTTGCCAAAGGGGTGGACTTTAGGCGTATTCAGGTGGGTGAGCACGCATTTCACGCCGAGCATGGCCTCGGCCCGGCTGGTATCTATGCGGGTGATTCTGGCGTGAGCATGTGGGCTTCGGAGGAACTTGGCATATAACATGCGGGGGAACTGCAGGTCGGAGACATACTTCATCATGCCGGTGGCTTTTTCCAGGGCATCCTTGCGCGGGAAGCTTTTCCCGATGACGGCATAC
>JAUYDJ010000137.1 GCA_030690025.1 Chloroflexota bacterium
GTCATTATAGCTTCGGTTAGCATGGGCACCGGCGAAGAGTTGCCCTGGCAATTCGTGCAGACCGAGCCGAGGTTGAAGACCACCGAGGCTTTGCTCAACAAACGTATATATAAAATCGATGGCGACCTGATACACCGCGCCAGCCCACGGATAGTGGATGCCCTGGAGCAGGTGGCCAGATTCATTCATCCCGAACTCTTCAACCCGTAGCTAATAGGACTATCTAAATGACAGTAGAATTACTTAAAGAAAAAGCCGGGTCGCTCAACGCAGATACCGTCTATCCGCGGCGCTGGCGCAGCCGGTGGTACGCCATTATTGGCCTGGCCTTACTGCTGGTAGCGGTGATAGCCGTGACCTCGGCTATCGGCAGCACTCACATTGCCGTGTCTACCATATTCCAGATGCTAATCGGCAAACTACCTTTCTTTGCCATCACGCCTGACTGGTCGAGCACCCTGGAGACCATTGTCTTCCAGATACGTTTGCCACGGGTGCTCCTGGCCGGGCTGGTCGGGGCGGCGCTGGCCGTGGCCGGGACTACCTACCAGGGCCTTTTCCGTAACCCGCTCGCCGACCCCTACCTTATCGGCGTAGCCCAGGGTGCGGCTCTGGGCGCGGTCATCGGTTTCCAGTTCCCCGCCTCATCACAAGTGGCGGCCATACCGCTGCTAGCTTTTACCGGCGCCCTGCTGGCGGTGGCTATCGTATATGCCATTGCCCGGGTGGGTAAGATTCTACCCATGACCACCCTCATCCTGGCCGGTATCGCCCTGGGCGCTTTCCTGGCCTCCATTACGTCTTACCTGCTGATTAGCGCCGGCGACAAATTACATGGCATTATCGCCTGGCTGCTGGGCACATTCTCGCTGACCAGCTGGAGTCAGGTAATCACCGTGCTGCCATATATCACCGTTGGCACAGTCGTTATCTGGCTGTACGCCCGTACCCTGAATGTCATGCAGCTCGGCGAGGAGCAGGCGCAGCAGCTGGGTATCAACGTGGAGCGGGTCAAGCTGATTCTACTTGGCGCCGCTACCCTGATAACCGCCGCCGCCGTCAGCTTCTGCGGCATCATCGGCTTTGTCGGCATCATCGTTCCCCACGCCATGCGCCTTATATGGGGTCCCGACCACCGCTTTCTGCTGCCGCTGGCCACCTTCGCCGGCGCCAGTTTCCTGATTCTGGCCGATACGGTCGCCCGGACGGTGCTCGCGCCTACCGAGATACCGGTGGGGGTGATTACCGCCTTTCTGGGCGCGCCTTTCTTTCTCTACCTGCTGCGGCAGAAGAAGAGAGCGATATTTTAGATGTACACGCTGCGCTTGAACAAGGTCAGCCTGGGTTACGGTCGGCGGACAGTATTGCGTGATATCACCCTTGAAGCCAGGCCGGGCGAGCTGCTGGGTATTATCGGCCCCAACGGCTCGGGCAAGTCCACCCTAATCCGGGGCATCACCCGCCTGATTTCTCTCGGCGCCGGGGAAATCTTCGTCGACGGACTGAATGTCGCCAGCCTGGGCCGCAGTAATTTGGCTCGCCTGGTGGCGGTGGTGCCGCAGAATGCAGCTCTCCCGGAGCTTTTTACCGCCTTTGAAATCGTGCTGATGGGGCGCACGCCCCACCTGGGGCGCTTCAGCTACGAAAGCGAGAAGGATTTGGCCATTGTCCGGCAGGCCATGGCGGCCACGCAGACAACGGCTTTTGCCGAACGTCGAGTCGGTGAGCTTTCCAGCGGCGAGAAGCAGCGGCTGCTTATTGCCCGGGCGCTGGCCCAGGAGCCAAAGATAGTCCTCCTCGACGAACCCACCGCCTATCTCGACATCAACTATCAAATCGAGACCCTGCGCCTGGTGCACCAGCTCTGCCGCGAGCAGAACCTGGTGGTGCTAGCTGCTCTACACGACCTGAACCTGGCCGCCCAGTTTTGCGACCGGCTGGCTATGCTCAAGGATGGTAAAATCTACTGCCAGGGCACCCCGCAGGTAGTGATAAACCGCCAGGCTATCAAGGACGTCTACGGCGCCGATGTCTGCGTCTATCCCCACCCGGTCAATGACCTCCCCACCACTCTCGTTGTCTTCGATAAGAACAACGGTAAGCCGGGGCAAAAATAAATATGGACAATATCTTCATCCTGCTGGCCGCGCTTGCCCTCGACCTCGCCTTTGGCGAGCCAAGCGACCGCTGGCACCCGGTGGCCTGGCTGGGCAAGGTCATTTCCCTGGGGATGAAATGGGCGCCCCGGCGAGGCAATCTGGCCCAGATGGTTTTCGGAATTGCTGCGGTCTTGATAACGCTGGGCATAGTTACGGCAGCCGGTTATTTCCTGTTCCTTTATCTGCAGCAATTCAGCCGCCTGGTATATGTCATAGTTGGCGGCGTCCTGCTCAAGTTCACCTTTTCCCTGCGCGGGCTGAGGCAGGCGGCTACCACGGTTAGAGAGCTTTTAGCCCGTGACAATCTGGCCGGAGCGCGCACCAGCCTGAGGGCGCTGGTCGGGCGCGATACCGCCGGACTGGACAAAAGCCACCTCATTTCCGCCGCCGTGGAGTCGGTCGCGGAAAACAGCACGGATAGCTTCGTCGCCCCGCTATTCTATTTTGTCCTGTTCGGCGTCCCCGGCGCGGCCGCTTACCGGGTAGTCAACACCTTCGACAGCATGATTGGGCATCACGGTGAATGGGAGTACCTGGGCAAGTTCGCCGCCCGGCTGGATACGGCGGCCAATCTACTCCCCGCCCGGCTCGGTGCCCTGATGCTCATTGCCGCCGCCTGGCTCAGCCGGAATAGCCCGCGGCGGGCATGGCAAGTCATGTTGCGCGACCGACGCAAGACCGCCAGCCCCAACGCCGGCTGGACGATGAGCGCCATGGCCGGCGCCCTGGGCGTGCAGCTGGAGAAAATCGGCTACTACCGGCTGGGTGATAACCACAACTCCCTGTCGCTGCGGGCTATCGAAACCTCAGGGCAAATGGTCATGATTTCGGCGGCTCTCTGGAGCCTGATATTAATACTGGCCGAGGTAATATACTTTGCTGCGACCTAAACCGAACATCGAACAGCTTGCCCCGAGCACGCATGGGGGTATCGACTACCGTGAGCTGGAGAGACTGGGTATCTCCCCGGCGAGCGTCCTTGATTTCAGCGTCAGCTCAAACCCCTTCGGCCCGCCGCCCGGTATTACCGAAGCCCTGTGCCGTGCGTCCATCGCCGACTACCCTGACACTGAAGCTACCGAGCTGAGACGGGCACTCAGCCGGAAGCTGAATACAGTCACTGATAACCTTATCATCGGCAGCGGCTCCACCGAGCTTATCCGGCTGGTCGCTCTGGCTTATTTCGGCCCCGGCGATTCAGTGCTTGTCCCGGAGCCTACCTACGGCGACTACGAGACTGCCTGCCGTTTAGTGGGTGCCCAGGTTTTGAAGCAGCCTGTCCGTGAAGAGTCCGGCTTCAGGCTGGACATTGTGGAGACCCTGGCTTTAGTCGGCAAGCACCAGCCACGCGGCATTTTTCTCTGTAACCCCAATAACCCCACCGGGCAGTACCTGTCCAGGGAAGAGGTCGAACAAATCCTGTCCGCGGCCGGAGACAGCCTGCTGGTGCTCGATGAGGCCTACATCGCCTTCACGCAGAACACGTGGCCGTCACTCGACTTAATCGAGCGCGGCAACCTGGTCATCGTCCGCTCGATGACTAAAGACTACGCCCTGGCCGGACTGCGCCTGGGCTACGCCATTTCGGCGGAGCCGATAATCTCCGTTCTCAAGCGGGTCCGCCCGCCCTGGAACGTCAGCTCCATGGCCCAGCAGGCCGGTATCCTGGCGCTGCAAGCGGACGCCTATCTGGAATCATGCCAGTCGAAGATTCAGGAAGCCAAAGAGTTCCTGGTAAGCGAACTGACCGCTCTCGGGCTGCCACCGATAGCCTCCCGCACCAACTTCTTCCTGGTCAAAGTCGGCGGTGCCGCACAGATGCGCCAGTCCCTACTCAAAAGAGGTATGCTGGTCCGTGACTGTGCCTCCTTCGGCCTGCCCGGCTATATCCGCCTTGCCCCCCGCACCCTGCCCGAGTGCCAGCGATTGATTAAAGCCATAAAGGAAGTCCACCATGCCGGCTAAGACATTGATGGTGCAGGGCACCGCCTCCTCGGTGGGCAAGAGTATCATGGTGGCGGCGCTGTGCCGCATCTTCCGCCAGGATGGCTTCCGCGTTACTCCTTTCAAAGCCCAGAACATGGCACTCAACTCCTTTGTCACCCGGGAAGGCGGCGAGATTGGCCGGGCACAGGCGGTACAGGCCGAGGCTGCCGGAATCGAACCGTCCGTTCACATGAACCCGGTGCTGCTGAAACCGGAGGCCGACTCCCGCTCGCAGGTTATCGTGCTGGGTAAAGTAGCCAATAACCTGGCCGCCAGCCAGTATTACGACTACACCCCTTATCTCCTGAAGGTCATCGAGGATTCTCTCAACCGCCTGCGCGCCAGCTACGATATGGTGGTCATTGAAGGTGCCGGCAGCCCCGCCGAGATAAACCTGAAGGAAAGAGAAATCGTCAACATGCGCGTGGCTAAAATGGCGGGCGCTCCGGTACTTCTCGTCGGTGACATCGACCGCGGTGGCGTTTTTGCCGCTATCGTCGGCACCCTGGAGCTGCTGACTCAAGAGGAGCGGGACCTGGTTAAGGGGGTGGTTATCAACAAGTTCCGCGGTGACATCGAGTTGCTAAAGCCCGGCCTGCGTTCCCTGGAGGCAAAAACCGGTAAGCCAGTGCTGGGCATCATCCCCTACTTTCACGATATTGCCATTGCCCAGGAGGACTCGGTCTACCTCGACGAGAGACCCGCTCAAAATAACGGTGGGCTGGATATAGCCATCATCCGCTTGCCGCACATCGCTAACTACGATGACTTCGACCCCCTTGAGCAGTCTAGCGTTACCGTCCGCTACGTGGCCACCGGCACGGAACTGGACAACCCCGACCTTATCATACTGCCCGGCACCAAGACCACCATCGCCGACCTCGCCTATCTGAAGCAGCAGGGACTCGACCGGGCCATTGTGGAACGGGCCAAAGGCGGCACGCCGGTAATTGGCATCTGCGGCGGCTACCAGATGCTGGGTAAGAATATCAGCGACCCTGACGGAGTCGAGTCCGGGGAGGGCAGTATCGCCGGCCTGGGACTGCTGGATATCGAGACGACTTTCCACCCGACCAAGACGACTACCCAGGTTAAAGCGCGGGTGGCTGCTGATACCGGCTTACTCAAAGGTCTGAAGGGCATGGAGGTCACCGGCTACGAGATTCACATGGGACAGTCCAATCAAAACGACCTACCGGTATTTAAGGTCATCGAGACGCCGCAGGGTAAAGCTGAATACTTCGACGGCAGCGCCAGCCCCGACGGCCTTATATTCGGGACATACCTGCACGGCTTATTCCATAACACCGACTTCACCAGCGCCCTGCTGGAGCGACTGCGCGAAGTCCGTGGTTTGCCAGCCGCTGCCGCTACGCCGCTGAACAAAGAGGCGCAGTACGATAAGCTGGCGCAATTGTTCCGGCAAAACCTGGATATGACAGAAGTTTATAGAATAGCTTTAGGAGGGGATTATGACGAATTCTTTAGACACAATATTAAAGTCAATAAAGCCACTGGATAGTCGGGCGATGGCTGCAGCGCGGGCCCGCCAGGACTGCCTCACCAAGCCGCACGGCAGCCTGGGCCGTTTGGAAGAGCTATCCGTCCAGATTGCCGGTATCACCGGACAGGCCATGCCCAAACTGGAGCACAAGGTCATCATTACCATGGCCGCCGACCACGGCGTCGTGGCCGAGGGGGTGAGTCTATACCCCCAGGCGGTAACCCGCCAGATGGTGCTTAACTTCCTCCGCGGCGGCGCCGCCATCAACGTGCTTGCCGGACACATCGGGGCGCGGGTGGTGGTGGTTGATATGGGGGTCATCGGCGGTTTCTCATCATTATCCGGGCTATTATGCAAACCAGTCGACTCCGGCACCAAAAGCATGTTACGCGGGCCAGCGATGACCCGCCCGCAAGCTATAACCGCCCTGGAAACGGGTATCGAAATAGTGCAGGACGAGGCCAGGAAAGGCCTCGACATTGTGGCTACCGGCGACATGGGCATTGGCAACACCACCGCCAGCAGCGCCATCTTCGCTGCTATCAGCGGCCAGTCAGTGGCCAGGGTTACCGGCCGGGGCACCGGCATCGACGATAAGCAGCTGGCCCACAAGGTCGGCGTCATCGAAAAAGCCCTGTCCCTCAACCACCCCAACCCGAAAGACCCGGTCGATGTGCTGGCCAAAGTGGGCGGCTTTGAAATTGGCGGCCTGGCCGGCGTGATGCTGGGCGCGGCTGCCCGCCGTATCCCGGTAGTCATTGACGGGCTTATTTCCGGCGCGGCCGCCCTCATCGCTACCGGACTTTCCCCCCGAGTCAAAGACTACCTGATTCCGGCTCACGTCTCCGCCGAGCCGGGACACAAGCTTATGCTGGATTTCCTGGGCTTAAAGCCGCTGCTCGACCTTAACATGCGCCTGGGTGAAGGCACTGGCGCCGCCCTGGGTATTTCGCTGGCCGATGCCGCCGTCAAAACTTTATGTCTAATGGCTACCTTTGGTGAGGCCGGTGTTTCCGAGGCTGAACCGCCGCCAGGCAAATAAGGAAATTCATAGAAAAAGTTTGGATTGGCTGGCATTAACCAAGAACAAGTATAATATGTCATTGCGAGTCTCGATGCAATCGGGGCTCCTCGCAATGACAATCCGCATCAACTAGCAATGAACAGTACCATAAAGGAGCTGTCAAACCAGGTAAGGAGATTTAATGGGTTTCTGGACCGCCCTTGAGTTCCTGACCATACTGCCCGCCCCCCGCCATCGCGAGGTAACCGCTAAACACGCCGGCGAGTCGCTTACCTATTTCCCGCTGGTAGGCCTGCTGCTGGGCGCTATCCTGCTCGGTCTATACTACGGGCTGAGGCTGGTCCTGCCCCCGGCGGTAGTGACGGCGCTACTGGTAATCGCCCTGGCCACCCTGACCGGCGCCCATCACCTCGACGGCCTCATTGATACCAGCGACGGCGTTATCGCCGGCAAGTCAAAAGAGGAAAGGCTAGCCATGCTGTCGGATGGACGGGTAGGCGTTTTCGGCATCGTCGCCGTGGTGCTCTTGCTCCTGCTCAAGTATGTATCTCTGTCGGCGGCACCGATATCACCGGCTTTGCTGCTCATGCCCACCCTGAGCCGTTGGTCG
>JAUYDJ010000190.1 GCA_030690025.1 Chloroflexota bacterium
CGGCCCTGCGGCGTCCAGAGCGCGCCGGTAGCCGTGCAGAGATGGCCGTGCTTATCCCGGGAAGCAAAGGAATTACCATCTAGCTCATAAAGCGGCAAATAGAGCACCAGACTGGGGTCAAAGATAAAGTTCATCCTTCACCTCCTTCATTGTCGTGAATGACCTCACGAAGCGGAATACGTCACCTTGACGTAGCTTGAGTTCTTGGTCTTGCCTACGGCATTTTCGCCGCCGGCGCCCCCCGACTTAACCGCCAACCGGATATCAAAGGGCAGGCTGTTGAAGTTGGCCACGGGTTTGAAACGGCCGCTATAGGTATACTCCTGGTAAGCGGAGGCGTTCGCCGCATAGGTCACCTCACCGTGAAGGTCAACCCAGGTGCCTCCCTTGTTTCGTGCCTGCCACTTGAACAGCACCGACTCGGTAGCCCCGGTGGACTTTACTGCGGCGGTCAGCCCGAACTCAAACTCGATGACCGCGCCCAGCGCCGGCGGTTTCACGGTGACCTCTTCCACGGTCTCATAGTCATCCGTGCTGGTGGTCTTTTCCGCGCTCCACTGCACCCCGTCCGGGGTCAGGTTGCCCTTGGCGAAAGGGTGCTCAATATGTTCGATTACTGCCAGTCCCATTATTTACCTCCTCGCTGAGCGGGGGCCGGGTCGAGCCCAGCCCCCGCGTCTCAAATTGCTAGTCTTTCACACCGATTAAGGCAGCCGCCTTGACCGATGAAAACAGCGCCAGCGAAACATACCACTTGATGCGGTTGCGGCTGGCATCTTTGGTTTCCAGCGAGCCTATCGGCTCGATGGTCAGGTGACCGGGTGCGGTCAGGCCGGCCACGGCGCCTTCGCCGAACTGCACGGCGTAGATGACCGAGCAATCGCCGCCGGTGATGGCCGTCTCAACGCTGGCGGCGACCACGTGAGTGTCCAGTATCCAGTCGCTCACCCCGATGGGTATGCCGTCCCAGAACTGGATGAAGTTGCCCCACCGGTCGCGGTCGGTGTCCATCATGCCGTTGGCCGCCCGCACCAGGGCGTTGAGCTTGCGGCGGGAGCGGCGGCTCATCAGCAGCATGCCTGCCTTACCGCCCTTGACGGCGTCAATCAACTGGTCGAGCATGGACAGCGTCAGAGTAGCCCCGGCGGCGCCGGCAGCCACCACCTGGTTGCTGGCCGTAGCCGTATCGATGAGCTTGCGTAGCCCGTCGAACTGCTTGGGGCTGGTGGTGGCATTGCCGTAGATGAAGGTCTCCTCGAACTTGTCCTTGAGGGCCTTCGCCTTGAGCTCAATCACCGCCGCTTCCAGGTCCTGGAGATTGGAACGGGTCGCCTTGAGGAAGTTGTCCACATCGGCGTCACCGCCCATAATCTTCAGGTTGGCCGTCTTCTGCTCGAAGGTGGGGGTGGACTCGTTCCAGGGGTCGCCCACATCGTAGAAATCGATGCTGGGCAGGGTCTTTTCCTGGTTATAGGTCAGGCCGTTGCCCACAATCTCGATGAAGGGCAGCTCCTGCAGGACGGGCGACTCCTTCACAATGGTCTCCACCACCCCCTGGAGTAACATGTCATTGGACAGCTTGGCTGCTTCAGCCAGAGTTAATGCCATTATCTTTTACCTCCTATTCCATATTGAATTTTCTCCCGCGGGGACAGCACGGATAGGTCGAGCGTGCGCTGCGGCGCGCCCGCCGGCACCCGGCTTTTGGCCGCGGCCGCCTCCATTCCCTGCTTGACCCGGGCAATGAGGCTGCGGGCTTTCGCCACCGCCTGGTCTATTGCCTCGATGCTGTCACCGGCAATAAGCTCCTCCGGGATGTCCGGGTTAGCCCGGACTACCAGCGTCCGGTAGCTGGCCAAGGCCCCGGCCAGGGCTTTCCGGGTATCAGCCATCTCGCTGTCTTTGGCGGCGAGCGCCTTTTCCAGCTCGGCGGTTCTGGCCTCGGCTTCGTTCAGCCGGGTATCGCTGGCCGCAAGCGCCTGGTCTTGTTCGGCCAGCCGGCGCTCCAGCTCGGCGACTTCCGGCTTCTCCCCTGCGGGACTCTCCTGGTTTCGTTCCTCTTCGGGCACATTCACCTCCTGTTGTTTATTCCTCAACGCCGCCGGTCCCTCTCTCCCTCGCTCTCGACCTGGCGTCAAGCTCTTTATTCATCCTGAGGATAGTCTGCCGCTCCTCAAGCCAGCGGTTGAACTCGGACTCCGGGTCACGGACGCCTATTTCATCCATCGCCCGGCGGCGGGAATGCACTCCCGCCTGTATCATGGCCTGCTCGTTGGCCACCACGCGGGTCATATCCTGGGGCAGCACCGGCCCCCATACCACTCGCAGGTGGTAGTCGCCAAAGCTGGCCGCCTGGTATTTTTCGAGCAGCTTTAAGATGAGCATATTCCGGCGGCAGTAAGCTGCCGTGCGGATGATGCGCTTGCGCCGCACCTTCTGCAGCAGAGGTTGCAGCTCCATCTCCAGGGCTACCCCGGACAGGTCGCGCTCGGTGCCGCCAAAGGCGGAGCGGGGCGACTCGGAGATGTCATGCAGCGTCCGGTAGAGCAGATTGATATAGTCGATGTGCAGCCCCACGCCGCCGCCCTGGAGCAGGTCGAGCAGGTAGGCCTTGGCATCCTCGGGCACCGTCCACACCGCGCCCGGTTTGATGGCAATGTCTTGCGCCTCCTCCACGTTCTCCAGCACGGCAATGGGATTGCCGGACAGCTCCAGGATGTGGGAGAGCTGGCTCATGGCCCGGTTAAGCTCCCGCTGGCTCTCCATAATCTGGGGTAAATCCGAGGTACCCCAGAACTTCTTCGGCTCCCGCAGGTTGGGGTAGATAACGAAGGGGATGAACCCGTAGGGGTTGGGCTTCTTCTCCAGCAGGGTATTGTCCAGGTAAAGCTCAAACTCGCTATCGGTCCACAGCTCGACGATGGCAGCCGTTTTGGCTTTAGGCTTGACCTGGTAGAGCATCTCCGCTTCTTCCTGGGTGAGATGATATTTGGAGGCGACCCGCCACACCCGGGAGGTGTCATCGCCGAGCCACCAGGCGTGGATACCCTGCACATCCGGGGCGGTTACCCTGACCTGCCTGGCTTGAGCATCCCAGATTACCTTGTAGCAGGCGTCGCCGAGGATGGCGCAGTCAACCTCAGTCTCCAGGTCGAGCTGCTCCAGGTTGTTATCTTCGTATACCCGGTGCAGGGCGGCTTCAGCGCGGCGCGCTGACGCGGCGGATTCAGCCGAATCACCGCCCGGCTCCACGACAACGCTGACGCCGGACATCAAATATGAGGTAATCTTATCGATAAATACTCTGGCATAGTTAAAGGTGAGCCGTTTCTCGCCCCACTTTTCCCGTCCCGCCCAGTGGACGCCATGGTAGAAATCGAGCAGCTCTTTATAGCCCCTTATCCGCTCGGTATCACGCTGGTTCAGGCCGGAAATAATACCTTCCATTTTTACTCCTTCTTAACCCCTTGATTTTCTGCCGCCGGTGCTTCCCCGGCATAAGAAGGCTGGCTGGCGGCCGCCTTTTTGAGGGTGGCCAGGTAGTTCTTTAATGTCCGCTGCACTGTTCGGCGGCTGATGCCAAACATCAAGGCCAACTCCTTCACGCCCTTGCTCTCCTTATAGAACAGCCTCACTACCTCGCGGTTGCGCTGCCGCTTCAGCCAGCGCTGCCGGCCGCCCGGCTCCTCATAGATGCACCTGGGCAGGGGGCAGTTGAGGCAGGCGATGGCAAATTCGCAGCCTTCATCGTGGTACTGATAATACTCCGGTAATAAGTCCAGTTCACTCCGCTCCGTCTCCAAATTCATCGCGTTACCTCTCGCCGAGAAACCACACGTCACCAAACTAGCACATATGTTCTAATACGTCAATGGGCTTTTGTCGCCTTTTGTCATGGTGGGTTAGTAGTCTTGGGTGCTCTCAACCAT
>JAUYDJ010000217.1 GCA_030690025.1 Chloroflexota bacterium
AGGGAGCGGGACCGGCTGCTGGTGCGCTTCCTCTTTGACAGCTGCCTCCGGGTGGCCGAGGCGCTCTCGACCCGGCCCCAGGACATCTTCCCGGACGGTTATGGCTGGCAGGTCAGGGTGCTCGGCAAGGGTGGCCAGCGCAGCGCGGTGGCCATATCGGCCGGCATAGCCGCCGAGCTCCAGGCCTACTGCTACCGCCAGAAGGTCCCCCCGGAGGCAAGGATCTTCCCGCTCAACCCCTCCCGGGTATTCCAGATCGTAAAGGAATTGGCGGCTCGGGCGGGGCTGGCCAAGCCCGACGGGGTGGGCACGGTGCACATCTTAAGGCACTCCGGCGCTCTGGAGCGGCTCAGACAAACTGGCAATCCTAAAGCGCTCCAGGACCAGCTGCGGCACCGCTCCGCCCGGATGACGCTCCGCTATATGAAGACCTTAAGCCACGCCGAATCGATGCGGATCCAGCAGCGGGTCGACTACGACTGGGAGTAAGCCCGGCCGCCGCGCCATCGACCGGCACGCCGAGTACTCCCCCCTCGACCATCTCACCCGGGGCGGCAGCGGCAGCCGCCGCGAGGAGAACTGGGGCTGGCGGCGGTAAAAGCGGTAAAATAGGCGAGCCAGCATTGATGGGAAACAGATGGTACGGGCGAGCCAGAAGGGAAGGGAAACAGTGATTACGGGCGAGCCAGACTGATAGGGAAACAGATATAAAGGGCGAGCCAGGTTATAGGGGAAACAGTACTTGAGGGCGAGCCAGTCTGGACGGGAAACAGGACAAAAGGGCGAGCCAGAAAACGGGGGAAACAGGTATAATGGGCGAGCCAGTCTGGTAGGGAAACAGGTAAAACGGGCGAGCCAGGAGTGAGGGGAAACAGGAATAAAGGGCGAGCCAGGAAACAGGGGAAACAGTCGTAACGGGCGAGCCAGCATGCACGGGAAACAGATATACCGGGCGAGCCAGATCTCGGGGGAAACAGCGTATAGGGGCGAAAGGAGAAGCAATGAGAAAACAGGACGAGGAAATTCTCGGAACCTACTTCCGGCTGGAGGAGTACCAGAAGCAGCGGCTGCGCTTCGAGCGGCTGCTGCACCCGGAGCAGTTCAAGTGGTCCGGCCCTACCCCGACCATGTCCGCGACAAAGAAGATAAAGCTCGCGGAACTGGAGAAAATAGGTTTCGGCGAGTCCTTCTACCGGAGAATGGCGGACGGGGAAAAGGCGGCGAGAAAAGAGCTGGAGGACCTGGCGGAAAATCACCCCCTCTGGGAATATATCAAGCCCATCCGCGGCTTCGCGAAATACCTGGCCGGCGCCTTCATCGCCGCCGGCGGGGATATCGAGCGCCCCGCCACGGCGTCGGCCTTCTGGAAGGGCATGGGGCTCGACGTCCTGGCGGACGGCACGGTGCCGCGGCGCACCCGGGGCGACAAACAGACCACCCGGAGAATCCCGGCCTTTCCCCACGTCACCCGCATCGGGGAGCAAATCCGACAGCAAATGCTCCGCCAGAACCCCTGCTACCAGGAGCTTTACCACCGGCACAAGGCGGACTATCAGGCGCGGTACCCGGAGCGGCCGAAGATGTTCGCGCACAAGCACGGGCTGAGAATCGCCCAGAAAATCCTCTACGCGGCGCTGTGGGAGAAGTGGCGCCAGGCCTGCGGTCTGCCGGCACCCTTCCCCTACGTCTTCGATATCCTGAAGCACGACAGCGGCCGGCGCTTCACCATCGAGGACTTCTACAGCAAGCCAGGCTAGGAAAACTGGGGCTGGCGGCAGTAAAATAAAGTTATAAAACCTCTATAAACCTCTTGACAAACTGTAAAAAATCTGCTAATAATTGCAGGTCAGGAGGTATCATGGCCAGACCGAGAGTGGATAGACGGATGACGACAACCATCGTGGCCAGGGAGCTCGGCATGGGCATGGGACAGCTCATCAAATGGGTGGCGCGCGACGCCCTGCCGCCGCCGAGCTTCGTCGATCAAAACGGGGTCCGCTATTTCGACCAGGACTGGCTGGAGAAAGCCCGGGAGATCGTCAACCGGAGGAGGAAGGGGGTCGCATGACGACTAAAGGTTTATCGGATAGGGTCGGCGAGCTGGCGGTGGAGCGGGTAGCCGGCTTACTGGCCGATAGAGTGGCCGACCGGGTGGGAACCGCTCTGATGAGCGCCGGCTTTGATAAGCAGTTTGCGCAGGCACTGCTCCGGTCTTTCGAGGAGCAGGTGAAAGATAGTGCTTAAAACAAGAATAGAGCTGCAGGAACAGCTCTATTCCAGGAAAGGGGATGGGCTATGGTGGGGCATGCAAGTGTCTTCATTATAGCACCGGTTCGGCGCGTCCGCAAGAGCCCCCACTTAAGCTATTTGTGGTATATTGTAGAGTGAGTAAGGAGGTGATGCTATGGTAGCAGCCCGCAAGGGAGAGTGAGTTTGAACTCACATTTCAGAGTGAGGTTTAACCCTGTCTCCGTAGCAAATTCAAGGTACAAGAAGTATCACTGGCTATGGAGAGGTATATTTTTTTAGGAGGAAAATAAAGGTCGATGATTAACAAAAGAAAAATTCTGGGAGTGGTGGTCACCCTGTCGCTATTGGCCAGCTTTGTGGTAGCGGCAGTCCCAGCCTCAGCCGGTACGCTGGGCTGGACGACTTTCACCCCTCCTTCCACCTCCAATAACGTGCTGACAACTGACGTCATCACCGACATTGCGGTGGCCGGCGACGGCAAGACCATCTTTGCCGGCACGGGTGGGTTAACACTCTACAAGTCAACCGACAAGGGCGTAGGCTGGTCAAAAATCATGACCTCGTCTACCAGCAATAATGGTACGAGCGACTTTGTAGCGGTGGCCCCTGACGACTCCAACTACATAGTGATCGCCGACGCCACCTCCGGCAATATCACCGTCACTACCAACGGGGGCACCACCTGGTACCGTCTGGGTCCGCCCGAGACTAGCGCCACGATTAAAGGGCTTGACTTCTCACCGGCCCTTAGCGGAGTACACTACATTGGCGTAGTGGGCGCTGTAGGCGCAGCCGCGGGAGTCTGGTACTTTGATGTCGGCGCCGCGGCGCCAACCTGGAAAGCCATCACTGGCGGTATTTACACCGGCTTCACCACCGGCACTTCAGCTGGCGCAGTAGCCTTCTCACCCGCCTTCGCCTCAGACCAGGTTATGGCTACGGTTACCGATAACGGCACAATTCTGCTCCAACTCTTCAGCTTCAACTCCAAGAAGTGGAACGGCGATGCCGGCTTCTCCGGCTACCCGGGAACTATTGTCGCTACTGGTGGTCCCGGCATTACCGCCGCGTCCATCACGCTTGACCCGGGCTACCTGGGCAGCGATGATTCCACCCGTCTCGCCTTTATCGGCTTGACGGTTACCGGCGACCCTGACAAAAATGGCATCTGGCGCATGTCCGATACCACCGCCAAGGACCTCAAGATAGGCGCCGCGGTGCAGATGCAGAGCGTCGCCTGGAACGGCTCGGTGTTGGTCGGCGGGCGCTACGATAGCAACATCATCTACTACAGCTCGGATGCTACCGCCAGCTCGCCCACCGTCTCCACCACCACCAGCTACAAGAGACCGGGCCTTGACACCACCGGCAACGAGAAGACGGTAGTCGCCTGGGCGGGCGCTGACGTGGTCGCCGGCGTCCAGAACGCTAACGGCGCATTCGCCGTCTCACGCAACAACGCCAAGTCCTTTAACGATATCAGCCTCATCAACACCACGCTGACCAGCATGAGGGACGTGGGCATCTCGGCTGACGGCGCTAAGGTCTTCCTGGTTACCGACGATGGTACCTATACCAGCGTGTGGCGCAAGACCACCGCCTGGGAGAGAGTGTTCACCGTTGCCGATATCGGCCCCACGGGAGCACTCGGGTACTTTATCCGCCTGGCCCCGGACTAGTCCGATGTAGTCTACCTGACTGAACGGGCTGGTACCGCCATGTTCTACACCGCTGACAGCGGCGAGACCCGCTGGCAGAT
>JAUYDJ010000247.1 GCA_030690025.1 Chloroflexota bacterium
GGCCCCGGACGTCTACTGCAAGGGCAGCGACTACGCTGACGCCAGGGAAGACCTGACCGGAAAAATCAGCGACGAAGAAGTGGCCATCAGGTCGGTGGGCGGGCGGATTCATTTCACCGATGAAATCACCTTTAGCTCAACGCAACTGCTCAATACGCACTTCGATGTTTTCCCTGACGAGGCACAGAGTTTTCTTAAGGACTTCCGCACTAAATACACGGCCCGGGACATTGTCAGCCGCCTGCAGGGCCTCAAAGGTATGCGGGTGCTGGTGATTGGTGATGCCATCATCGACGAATATCATTATTGCAGTCCGCTTGGCAAGTCACCAAAGGAGATTCTCATCCCAGCCAAATACCTCTATCAGGAGACCTTCGCCGGCGGCATCCTGGCTGTGGCCAACCATATCGCCGGCTTTTGTGACAAAGTTGACATGATAACCTGCCTGGGGCTGCAGAACACCTATGAGAACTTTATCCTGGAGCACTTGAAACCTAATGTCAGCGCTAAATTCTTCTACCGCCCCAATGCCCCCACTATCGTAAAACGCCGATTTGTCGAGGTTGACATCCTCAGAAAGATGTTCGAGGTCTACCTGATGGACGGCACCTCACTTCCCGATTCGGTGAACCAGCAGGTGCAGCGTTACCTGTCATCTAGCGTCGGAGATTATGATTTAGTGGTGGCGGGAGACTATGGCCATGGTTTCCTCGGTAGCGAGATTATCAGATTGCTTTGCCAAGGGGCCAAATTCCTGGCGGTCAATGCCCAGACCAACTCGGCCAATATCGGTTTCAATCTCATTACCAAGTATCCCCGCGCCGACTACATTTGCGTTGATGAGCCGGAAATACGGCTGGCTACACATGACAATATCAGCCAGGTGGAGAGTCTGCTGACCGGGGTTACCCGCCAGCTCGACTGTCACCAAGCTGTGGTTACCCGGGGGCATCGGGGCTCGCTAGTTTACGATGAGAGGAATGGCTTTCTGGCCATCCCGGTCTTTTCGCGAGAGGTAGTGGATAGAGTCGGCGCCGGTGATGCCTATCTCTCCATAACCTCGCCCTGTGTTGCCGCGGGCTTTCCCGCCGAGCTGGTAGGATTTATCGGCAACACCGTCGGCGCCTTGAAAATCCGTATCGTGGGTAACAAGTCCTCAGTGGAGCCAGTCCCCCTGTTCAAATACATCAATACACTGCTGAAATAGGAGAGATATGAAAAAAGACAGACGAATACTGGTCACCGGCGGCTGCGGCTACGTGGGCACCGTTCTGGTACCAAAATTGCTACGGCGTTATCCGGTTACGGTGCTGGATAGCCTGCTTTTCGGCAATCACCTGAAGCCCGCCGCCAACCTCTCCGTGGTTGAAGGCGATATACGCGACGCCCGGTTGATGCGCTCCTTGTTGTCTAAAGCCACCGATGTCATCCACCTGGCTTCCATAGCCAATGACCCCTGCTCCGACCTCGACCCGGCGCTAACCTACCAGGTGAACCGGGACGCAGTCGCCCAGCTGGTCAATACGGCTAAGGAAGTCGGCGTAAGCCGCTTCATCAGCGCCTCTTCCAGCAGTGTCTACGGGGTTAAAGAGGAGGAGTCAGTAACGGAAGACCTCAGCCTGGAGCCGCTAACCCTTTACGCCAAAACAAAAGCGGAATCGGAGAAGATAGTCGCAGCCGCCGCCGGCAACGGCTTTACCACGGTATCCATAAGGTCGGCCACGGTGTGCGGCCCTTCACCCCGGATGAGGTTTGATGTCATCGTCAATATCATGGCTAAATCGGCGATAGTTGACGGGACCATCACTGTGTTCGGCGGTGGACAGCATCGTCCCAACATCCACATTGATGATATTACCGACCTGTATGTCATGCTCCTCGAGGTGCCGGCAGACAAGATAAACGGCAAGGTATTTAATGCCGGGGCGACCAACCATACCGTCAAAGAAATTGCCGAAATGGCGCAGGCGGAGACCGGCGCCACCATCAAGATAGATAGCAATGTCACCGATAACCGGTCCTACCGCATATCGTCCGAGAAGATTAAGCGGGAGCTGGGCTTTGAGCCTGAAAAGCCTATCCGCCAAGCGATTAAAGACATTAAGGAAGCGTTTGCTAACGGCGTGTTTCCCAATCCCAATAGCAGCATATACTACAATATCAAAACAATGAAGGAGAAAATGGCCGGGCGCGCCGTCTGATGACCTTCCTTCCCAGTCAGAAATGAAGACCCATGAAAAGAGAAAACAGAAAGCCAGCTAACGATATTTCGGTCGTCAGTACAGACATACCACAGGCTTCTCTTCTGGAAATGTACGAGATGATGCTGAGGATACGCCGGGTTGAGGACAAAATCGTGGAGGTCTATCCCGAGCAGGAGATGCGCTGCCCCACTCACCTGTCCATTGGACAGGAAGCGGCCGCGGTTGGTGTGTGTGCCGCCTTACGCCGGGACGATTGCGTATTCAGCACTCATCGCTGTCACGCCCACTACCTGGCCAAAGGCGGCGATATCCGGCGGCTCTTTGCCGAACTATACGGTAAAAAGACAGGGTGCACCGGTGGTAAGGGCGGCTCGATGCACTTCGCCGACGAGTCAGTGGGCATGATGGGTACTTCAGCCATCGTCGGCGCCTCAATCCCGCTGGCGGTCGGCGCCGCTTTGGCATTCAGCATGAAAGGCAACGACCGCGTGGCGGTGGCCTTCTTTGGCGATGCCGGGGTGGAGCAAGGGGTGTTCCACGAAAGCCTTAATTTTGCCGCCCTGCGGCGTCTACCGGTGCTCTTCGCCTGTGAGAACAACCAGTATGCCACCCAGACGCACATAGCCAAGCGGCAGGCATTGGACAACATCTATCAGCGCGGCGAGATATACGGCATACCCGGCGAGCGCGTTGACGGCAATGATGTGCTGGCGGTATACCAGGCGGCCCAACGGGCGGTGGAGCGCGGCCGGCGCGGAGAAGGGCCTACCCTCCTCGAATGCCGC
>JAUYDJ010000036.1 GCA_030690025.1 Chloroflexota bacterium
GGGCAAGGCACACAATCAACTGGGCAACCGGGCGGCCAACTGAAACTGGATACCACAAGTTTGTTCAACTACGAGGTATCCGATATCACTCGAGTGGTCGGCAATGCGCTTCCCCCGTGGTATTCGGGCGAATACAACAGCCACCAGTTGAGTGTGACTGGCGGTACCCCGCCGTACGGGTGGAAGTACAAGAACGCCGTGTCGGGATCCGTTAGCCCAACCATACAGACGTCGGGGATAACCTTTGGAGGCGGGGGCTTGGTAGCAGGCACGGCTGACGAACTGCCATCATCGACTACTTACCGCAAGCTCCTTGTGACGGCAATTGTGACGGACTCATCTCGCCCTGCGCTGTCGATTGAGATACCACTAAGCCTAGACATCATCGACAACAGAGCGGCTATCGCACGTCAGGTTACTGAGCAGCATTTGCTAGAAGTAACTAAGATGGTCCAGAGGGCTATCGCAGCTGCAGGTGGAATGCCCCCTGGCGCCAGTCTATCGTTCTCGAATGCCATTATTGGTGAGCCGAAGAAAGTCGATGGCCCGCAATGGAGTGTGCCTACAGACTTCAAGCTAACAGTGACCGTAAGCGTGCCCGGATTCTCAACATCAGTCGGCGGTTACGCCAAGATTGAGGTGGTTGTGGATGTGAAGAAAAAGTCAGTACTTGATGCGAAGCTTATCGAATATAAGATAGGCTGACCGATTGAGGCAAGCGTCACAGAACGTTGGCCTGTGTCGCTCTAGGGGTTTCGAGCATATCGTGGATGCCCGATTAATCGAGTTGGCCTCAAAACGCAAGACCGAACACGCTACCTGCTTCGTTGGCTATTTGTTTCCAATCCGGGAATTCGGAATCGACGCTTCATGTATGTACTAGACTATATACGGCTTCTGCTTCCACTTATGAAGCAGCTGGGCTGTCTTCCAGCTTGTCTTTACCCATCAACTTCCAAGCAATGAAAGCCATTACCAACGCAACTAAGAAAATCCAGAGGCCAGTCCCAAACTGAACCACAACCTGCGCGTTTCCTTGGCAAGTTGTTATTCTTATTCTCCTTGATTCTAAGGCTGCTCACCTTGCTGGTGCATTTTGAAAATAGCGATTCGGTCAAAATTTGTCACAATAGAGACCCTCTTTTAGCAACAATCTGACGGTTTGTTACCTGCCTATCCCTCTCGCTTCGCCTCACCGAAATTAACTGGTTCAATCAGGCTTCCCTATTTCATTAATGAGGTCTATAATCAGAAGAGACTTCATTCGGTGCTTGGTTACCGCCCGCCAAATGAATTTGAGGAGGTACTGCTTATAATCAGGCGAGCAATGGATTACCCCGCCAGACCCTCCTAACCCTATCCGTCCAGTCATAGGGGGGCAGTCCACGCCGAACAACCATAGCCTATCTCGCTGAGGAAATCTTGAAGACCTCAATCCGTACTCCCTTTCTCAAGGCGAGCTTCCCAGCCAAGTTATTCCCAGCCAGGATGCAACATCTTTGGGACCTAAAATGGGGTGTTTTTGGCGTAAACACAGGCTATTATCCTGTATCCCGAATCTGACACGGGGGTAATATAAAATCAAAAGGTATGACTGAATAAAGGCACGACACTTGCTGAAACGAGTATGCGTGCGAAAGATTCGTATAGACATCAGATAATCCCCCGCCATCGGATGGACTCTGCTGCCAGAGTCACCCCTCTTGGGTGCTTCGACCTACTGGGCATTTTCGCTAACATATTGACAAGCATTAATTAGAACTGCATAATTAGCAATTACTACTATCAGGTTACGGTTATGGATGAGATAAGAGTGACCATCGATGGCAAACAGCTGAGCGGTCACCCGGGGATGACCATCCTGGAGCTTGCCCGGGAAAACGGCATCGATATCCCCACCCTGTGCTACCGGCCCGAGCTGTCCCTTCTCGGGGCGTGCCGGATTTGTGTGGTCGAGGTGGAAGGTTCAAGGACACTGGTCGGTTCCTGCCACACTCCAATTACACCCGGGATGGTCATTCATACTCACTCTCCTAAAGTCCTCGAAACCCGTAAGGTCATCGTCGAGCTTTTGCTGGCCAGCCACTGCGGCGCCTGTTTCATGTGTGACAAAGCTAACATCTGCGAGCTGCGCCAGGTTGCCGCCGAGCTGGAAGTGGGACTGCCTCGATTTGAGATAAAGAAGCGCTACTACCCGATAGAGGATGTCAGCCCGTATATCGAGCGCAACCTGTCCAAGTGCGTTTTATGCCGCCGCTGTGTGCGCGCCTGCCGCCAAATCGCCAAGCGGGACCTTTTTGCCGTTGCCTACCGGGGTTTTGATGCCAAGGTAGTGGTGGACAGCGACCGCGCGCTGGACAAAGAGGCTTGCCGCGACTGTGACATCTGTATCTCATTTTGCCCCACCGGTGCCTTGAGCAAGCCGAGAAAATTGAGCGAAGAGAAGAAAGGCAAACCGCTGGTTATTACCAGTTGAGCACGGAGATGAGCAAAGTTGCGACTAACCCGGAAAATCTGCTGGCGCGGTTGAAACAGGCCCAGGACCGGCTGGGCTACCTGCCCGAAGAGTGCCTCGCCGAGGTAGCCCGGTCTTTGAATATGCCCCTGAGCGAAGTATACGGCGTGGCCACCTTCTACTCCTTCCTGTCCACCCGGCCGCTGGGCAGGAATGTCATCCGGGTCTGTAAGAGCCTGCCCTGCTACCTCAAGAATTCCCGGATGATAGTGGAAAGCATTGAGGATAAGCTGGGGATAAGGCCAGGGGGGACTACCCCCGATGGCAGGTTCTCCCTGGCTCTGGTCAACTGCATTGGCGCGTGTGATATCGCCCCGGCCATGCTCATTAACCATGATGTCCACGGTGACCTGACTCCAAGAAAGATATCCCGAATTTTGCAGTCTTACGAATAGAGGACTACTTATGCCAGAGAAACGGATAGTGTTGAAGAACTGCGGGGTCATCGACCCGAAGAATATCGCGACCTACCTGGCGGCGGATGGCCTTAAAGCCTGGCAAAAAGCCCGGCAGATGGCCCCGGAAAAGGTTATCGAAGAGGTGAAAGCCGCCGGGCTGAGGGGCCGCGGCGGGGCGGGATTTCCCTGCGGGCTTAAGTGGGAGCTGGCCCGAAAGTCCCCCGGCGATGAGAAATATGTTATCTGCAACGCCGATGAAGGTGAAATAGGGACGTTCAAGGACCGGTATATCCTGGAAAACGACCCGTTCACCCTCATCGAGGGGATAGCCATTGCCGCCTATGCCGTCGGGGCTAAGCAGGCTTTCATCTACCTGCGGGCGGAATACCATCACCTGCTTGACCTGCTCACCAGCGCCGTCAGCCAGTCCCACGAGCAAGGGCTGGAGGTGAATATCGAGATTCGTGAAGGCGCCGGCGCCTACGTTTGCGGCGAGGAGTCGGCGCTGATGGAGTCCATTGAGGGCGGGCGGGGTGAAGCACGTTACAAGCCCCCCTTCCCACCCAACCGCGGACTGTGGCAAAAGCCGACCATTATTAACAATGTTGAGACGCTGATGAATATCCCCCGGATTATCCTCAACGGCGCCGGCTGGTTTAGCCAGACCGGCACGGAGAAGAGCAAAGGCACCAAGGTCTTCTCGGTAAGTGGCGATGTCGCCCGCCCCGGCGTCTACGAGCTCATCCTGGGCAGCCCGCTGCGGGAGCTGGTGATAGATTTAGCCGGGGCGGAGAAGGTCAAGATGGTCCAGATAGGCGGTGCTACCGGCCGAATCGTCCCTTATACCATGATAGATACCCCCCTATCTTTTGAGACTATTCTCGGCGCCGGCAGCATTATTGTCTATGACGAAAGCCGAGATACCATCGATATTGTATATCGCACGCTAGAGTTTCTAGCCGAAGAGTCCTGCGGCAAGTGTTCCCCCTGCCGGGAAGGGACGGAGGCTATGGCTGAAATTCTGGCAAGATTTGACCGTGGGGAAGGTAGAGAGAAAGACATTAAGGTCCTGGAGGAGTTAGCCAGGGCGATGTCTATCTCCGCATTGTGCGGCCTGGGACAAGCGGCGCCGACTCCGGTGACGGACAGCCTGCAGTATTTCAGAGAAGATTATGCAAAGCGAATCAAGCAAGGTGGTAAAGTAAGATGTTAACCATTACCAGAGCAAAGCCGTGGGAAGAGGTTAGTGAGTACCTCAACCCGTGCCAGCGGGTCTACATTATCGGTTGCGGTACCTGCGCCACGATGCTGCATACCGGCGGTAAATCAGAAGTGCTGGCCATGAAAGACAGGCTCATCGCCGAAGGTAAAGAGGTTACCGGCTGGATGGTAATCCCTACTGCCTGCGACTCCCTGACCAGGGATGCCTTAAATGAAAATGCTGAAGCGCTCAAAACCGCCGACTGCGTCCTGGTGATGTCCTGCGCCTTCGGGGTGCAGGCGGTCAGCCTCTACAGCAGCAAGCCGGTCTATCCCGCCCTGAACACCCTGTTCATCGGCAGGGAGGAAAGCCCGGGGCACTTTGTGGAGGTCTGTGCCCAGTGCGGCAGCTGTGTCCTGGCCCATACCGCCGGCATCTGCCCGCTGGTCAGGTGCGCCAAGAGCCTGCTCAACGGGCCATGCGGCGGCTCGGTGAAGGGGAAATGTGAAATCTCGCCGGATATCCCCTGCGCCTGGCAGCTGATAATTGACCGTCTGTCCACCCTGGGCCAGCTGAACCAGCTCGAAGAAATTGAGCCGCCCCGGGACTGGGGCACCAGCCACTCCGGTGGTCCCCGGAGGATTGTCATCGAGGGCTGATATGAGTTTATTCCGCGCCGGAGACAAGAACCAGTACCCACCCGAGGAAGCCGCCCTGGTGATGCGACTCGGGGTGTTCGTGACGATGCGCTGGCTCTACATAGTCGGCGCCATCATCACCACCCTGGTCGCTTCGCTGGTCTTTCATATCGGTTTCCCCACGCTGCCGGTCTATATTATCTGTGTCTTCATGGTCCTGTATAACCTGGTCTTGCGGCGGCAGGTACGTAGCCTCAAGCCAGACAATACTGGCTCAGTCGTGCAGAGGGCCAGGAACTATGGCAACATCCATATTATGCTGGACATGGTGACACTTACCGTCATTCTCCACTTTACCGGTGGCATAGAGAACCCCTTCATTTTCTTCTTTGTGTTCCATATTATTGCCGCCAGCATTGTGCTCCCCTACCGCACCGTGTATACACTGGCTACTGCCGC
This sequence comes from Chloroflexota bacterium, assembly GCA_030690025.1. Taxonomy (GTDB): domain Bacteria; phylum Chloroflexota; class Dehalococcoidia; order Dehalococcoidales; family JAUYDJ01; genus JAUYDJ01. The sequence goes on from JAUYDJ010000036.1 coordinate 5,212, forward strand.
TATCTTGATGGTCACGCTGCTGGTAGGGCTAGAGTACGCCGGGGTCATCCCTCACCATAACCTGGTGGGGTTTGTGCTGCCGGAGCGCTACCAGCAAATCAGCCGTATCCTGGCGGTACTGGTGGCCCTGGCATTTCTGCTTTACGTCAGCACCTACATCATCACCGCCATTGCCGGAGAGTTGCGTAAACGGCAGCGGCAAGTAATGGAGCTGAGAGAGCAGCTTCTCGAAGAGAAAACCAGGGAGCTGGAGGAGTCCTCGCGGGAGATAGCCAAGCTGGCCGAAGAAAAGAACCGCTTCCTTCGCTTCCTGGGCGTGGCTGCCCACGACCTGAAAGCGCCGTTGGCAGCAATTCAAAGCTACATGGGGGTGATGCTGGGCGGGTTTTCCGGCGAGCTTAATGACAAACAGAAAAACATGCTGCAGCGCAGCAGCATACGTATTACCGAGCTGTTGAATTTGATTAGCGACCTCCTGGATATCCCCCGTATTGAGACCGGGCAGATTGTCCAGGAGATGAAGGAAATTTCGCTGCGCCAGGCGGTCAGAAATTGCCTCCAGGACCAGCGCAACCTGGCCCGGGAAAAGGGGATAAAGCTCAAGGTAGAAATGCCGGAGACGCTGCCCCGGATTCGCGGCTCCAGTCCCCGCCTCCAGCAGGTCATCACTAACCTGATGAACAATGCCCTGACCTTTACTCCAGCGGAAGGCTCCGTGATTCTCCGGGTAGCTGAGAAAGAGAATGACATTCAGGTCGAGGTTATCGATACCGGAATTGGCATCCCGCCCCAGGACCTGCCCCGGATGTTTGAAGATTTCTTCCGGGCAAGCAACGTGGAGACCAAGGGGACCGGTCTGGGTCTATCCATTGCCCGGAGGATTGTGACTGCCCACGGGGGCAAGATATGGGCGCAAAGCCCGTGCCCGGACAGCAACTGCGGCAGCAAATTTACCTTTACTTTGCCCAAGAAGATGGAAGGGAGATAGCACCATGAAAGCGGGAACGAATCTGGAGAAAGTCCTGGAAAGCGGCCGGTTCGCCGTTACCGCCGAAGCTGGCCCGCCCAAGGGCACCAGCGCTAAAGCTGTCCAGAAAAAAGGCGAGGTGCTCCGTTCCTGCTGTGACGCGGTAAACGTCACTGATAACCAGACCGCTATCGCGCGCATGTGCAGCCTGGCCGGCTGCACGCTGCTAAAGCAGCTGGGCGTTGACCCGGTGATGCAGATGGTCACCCGCGACCGCAACCGCATCGCTATCCAGAGCGATGTGCTGGGTGCCGTGGCGCTGGG
>JAUYDJ010000108.1 GCA_030690025.1 Chloroflexota bacterium
CAATGACATCGACAACTAAGATTGAATAAAAGATGGCCAGGTACTAGTACTTATTCGTCCTAACCAACCGCCGGCTTTTTCGTTATACTTATCAGAAACTTAAACACAGGAGAGGTATCCGTGAAGTCCAGAAGCGCCATCTTGTTAGTCCTGTCAGGGCTGGCCCTGCTGGCCGGCCTATCTTTAGCCGGGTGCTTACCGGCAGCATCGTCACCGCTGCCCGCAGCGCCGAAAGGCTTACCGCCTCAAGGCAACCCCCCGCCGTCATCCCCAGCCAATACCAGCCTAAAACTGACCGTTACCCAGCCTCAAGACAATGATACGGTCAACGCCAGCAAGGTTGAGGTGCGGGGACAAACCAGCCCGGGAGCGGTGGTCAGCATTCAGGACGAAATCGCCATCGCCGATAATTCAGGTGGCTTTGCCATTACCGTCCCCCTTGAGGAGGGACCGAACCTGATTGAAGTGTTCGCCTCCGATGACGCCGGTAACGAAGTCGAAGCCACTTTAGTCATAATTAGAGGAGGTTAGAATGAAACTGTTTAAGATTATCGTACCGTTTTTGGTCGCCGGCCTGGTACTGGGAATGGCGCTGCCGGCCTTAGCCAGCCCGGGTGCCGCCGCTGCCCAGCCAGCTACCGTAGCATTCCAGCCGGACAAGGACAAGGGAAAGCGGCCGGAAAAGATTAATACGGTCAGGGGTGAAGTCAAGGCAATCAGCGGCAGCGTAATCACCGTCAATGATAAGAGCGTGGTGACGGATAACGCCACCAGGTTCAAGGTGCCCGGCCTGGGTAGAGACGCCACCCTGGCCGATATCGCCGTAGGCATGCAGGTCACTGCCCTCGTTCAACAAAAGGATAGCCAGCTCTATGCCCGGCAGGTCATGGTTACCCCCGGCAAGCCCGGGGCCAAGCATCACGTGGGCACGGTTACGGCCTACGCCTATGATACGGCTGCCGGCGGCAACATTACCATAGAGACCAAGAAAAATGAGACCACTACCTTTGCCATCCTGGCAGGCAAGTTCAAGATTCTGCCCGCCGGTGCTGCGGTAAAGGTAGGCGATAACGTCACCGTCATCAGCAGCCGCGACACTACCCAGAACCGCCTGATTGCCAGCGGCGTGGTCGTGCATACCGTCAAACCCCGCCCTAACCCGATGAAGCAGGTGCGGGGCACCATCACCGCTATAGATGAGACGGCTAAGACCGTAACCATCGGCACGACCGTTCTTACCTACAACGACCAGACCATTTTCGAGCTGCGGGGTTTCCCTGCGGTCAAAACCGGCCAGCAAGCTATCGCGCACTACAGCAAAGTGGACACCACGCTGGTAGCGAAAAAAGTGCTGGTGGGCACCAATCTGCCCCAGCTACAGTCCGAGCCGGAGGAGCTCGAACAGACTTAAGGCATTACCCGCTTTAAGTCACCGGGGCCGGGGCTAACATCCCCGGCCCTTTTCTTTTAAAGCTAAGAAACAAATGCAAATCAAACCATACATGCCAAACATAGACATCAAATTGGCTTTTGTTATAGACTTTATAGACTTAATATCAGCAGGAGAAAAGGGATTACTATTAGTCTGCCTACCACCGCCGCCAGACGGAAATTCAACTATGGCTGGGTGGTGACCATAGCCGGCGCACTGATTGTCCTGGTCTCAGGTAATTTTCAGTATAGCTTTGGCGTTTTTATCAAGCCGTTAATTGCCGAATTTGGCTGGTCAAGGGCAGCCGTCTCGCTCTCGGCGACATTGCGCAGCATCATGACCGGAGTCGGCGGTCCCTTCGCCGGCATGCTGAGTGACCGCTACGGACACAAAATACCCATCCTGGCCGGCGTGCTGATGGTTTCGACGGGTTACCTGCTGGCGTCGCGCGTCACCAGCGTCTGGCAGCTGTACCTCGCTTGCGGCCTGCTAATCGGCACCGGCGTGTCCGCACTGCTTATCCCTATAATGAGTACCGCCGCCAAGTGGTTTGGCCGTAAATCAGCGCTGACCAACGGCATCATATTGAGCGGCTTCAGCTTTGCCCAGGTGGTAGTCCCGCCCGCGGCCACCTATATCATGCTGCAGAGCGGCTGGCGGACAGCCTTTGTCGCCCTGGGACTGACTACCCTGGTGGTGGGACTGATAGGCTCACGGTTTATCAAGGCCCCGCCGCAAACAGCTGACCCACGGCGGGTTGAGCCACAAAAGGCCATGAGTCCCCTCACCAGTCAGCCGTCACCCGCCCAACGCAGCTATTCGCTCATGGAGGCGCTACGCACCCCGACTTTATGGGTGTTCCTGCTGATACAGTTCATCGTCGCCGCTTGTTTCCAGATGGTTGCCATCCACGTTGTCCCGGCCGCCACGGATGTCGGCATCACCGCTGAAGCGGCCGCCTTCATCCTCACCCTGACCGGCATCACTAATACCTCGGGCAGGCTGGTGCTTACCGGCCTCGCCAACCGGGTGGGCAACAAGGTTGTCCTTACCGCCTGCCTGATAACACAGGCGCTGACGCTTTTCCTGCTGGCCCGGGCCAACAACCTGACGTCCTACTACGTCCTGGCTGTTGTCCTGGGGCTGGCTTACGGAGGAGTAACCCCCATCGTGTTTACCATACTGGGCAGCTCCTACGGCACTAAAGCCGTGGGGTCCTTTCTGGGTATAGCCAACTTTTTCTACACTATGGGCGGGGCTACCGGCCCCTATGTTGGCGGGCGTATTTTTGATATTTTTGGCGACTATTACGCCGCCTTTTCTTTTGCCGGCATTGCGTTGACGGTCACGCTCATACTCTACCTGCTGGTGATGCGGCTGGAAGCCAGGCGGTAACCCTCAATCAGCTCCAGCACCAGCGACAGCATCAGCTGCAGCGAGCTTTCACTCAGCCGCGATGAGTTGTCCCCCGGTGTATGCACGATTAATAAAGGCTCCGGCAGGACCGGTCGCCGGCCGGTTAACAGTCGCGGGATGCTCACGCCGGTCAGTAAGTTCTCCAGAGCCGGTACCTGGCTTTGCGGCAGCAGCGACAGGGTGATGGCATTAGCCATACCCTTCAATCGAAAAGACAGGTGGTCGCTGCTGAGCAGCGGCCAGGGTATGTGGACAGTCTGAAACGGCAGCGCCAGCCGGGCGGCCGCTTCTGCGACTTCCCTGACAGCCGCCAGGTCTACCTCGCGCGGCCGCACTGGCCACACGCCCAGCAACTCTCCCCGTCCGCAGTACTCCAGGTTATAGACGGCGGCGAGCTGACGCAGGTCGTTCCGCCAGACGTAATAGAGCGAACCGAGCAGGCCCAGGCGAAGCAGCGGCGTGCGGAACCACGCCTCCTCACGGTCGAAGAAGACCACCCTCACCGGCGCCTGGATACGTTTTATCTCACGGCACAGCCCCAACAAAACGGCCACGCCGG
>JAUYDJ010000162.1 GCA_030690025.1 Chloroflexota bacterium
TTCAGACTTGATTTCTTCTTATCTTTTGCCGTAGAATTAGAACGCTTGTGGGCGATTAGCTCAGCTGGTTAGAGCACAGTCCTGATAAGACTGGGGTCTCTGGTTCGAATCCAGAATCGCCCACTTTTCTTTGTCACCAAAGTCCTATCCGTGTTTTCGGTTTTCCCTCTATTGAGCTTTAATCTGCTCGTCTGGTGAGCTTGAGCTTAATATTGTGCCCGTGACTTCCTCGCACAGTAGAATCAGCGCATAACTTTACGGCCTGGCATACGTTATATTTATTGGACTGCAAAACAGAGAAAGGAAGGAATAATAGATGAAGAAGACACTATTAGTGGCCGGGATTGTAGCAGTTGCGCTCCTCGCCGGCCTGGTCGGCTGCGGTGTGGAGACGGGCGGAATCCGCACGGAACCACTGAGTATCAATATGAACAGCCAGCAGACTGGTATCTGGGTAAGCGGCCAGGGTAAGATAACGGTTGCCCCGGATATCGCCACCCTTACCCTGGGGGTTTCCGCTCAGGCGGCCACGGTGGCTGATGCCCAGGCGCAGGCAGCCACGGCCATGAACAAGGTAATGGCCGCTTTGACCGGTAGCGGCGTGGCCGAGAAAGACATCAAGACCCAGTATTTCAATATCCAGCAGGTAACCCGTTATGACAAGGATACCCAGAAGGAGGTAGTCATTGGCTACCGCGTGAGCAATACCGTAACGGCCAAGGTAAGGGCTATGGACAAGGTCGGCACCGTCATAGATGCGGTGGCTGCCGCCGGCGGTGATTTGACCCGGGTGAACGGCATCAGCTTCTCGGTTGACCAGCCGGAAAAGTACTATGCCCAGGCGCGGGAGCTGGCCATGAACGATGCCAAGGCCAAGGCGGAGCAAATGGCTAGCCTGGGAGGCGTGAAACTGGGTAGACCAACCTATGTGACCGAGAATGCCTACTATCCGCCTGTGCCTTATCCGATGGGCGCATACAAATCCGAGGCATCGCCGGCACCCACCACCCCTATCAGCCCGGGGGAAACGGACATCATCCTGAACGTGCAGGTAACTTACGCCATCCAGTAGCCGGAGCTAAGAAATAGCGGAGAGATTCAAGATAGGGGGCTAAAAGCCCCCTATCTTATTTTTATTCCTGCCGGCTGAAGGACCAGGCTGCGGTTGATAGCAGGATGACCCCCAGGATGACCACGATGAGCATGTCCTCGATAATGGTCATGGTGTGCCCGAAGACAGTCACCCCGATGGCAAAATTGCCCCCCATAGCGCCGCCCATGGCGGCAATTTCGCGGCCCAGGAACAGCTGGCGGATGGCGTCAACACCGTAGGTCAGCGGGTTTATCTTGGAGATGACCGCCAGCCAGGTGGGCACGCTGTTGACCGGGAAGAATACCCCGGACAGAAATATCAGCGGGAAGATGATAATCTGCACAATTATCTGAAAACTCTGCTGCGACCTCATGCGTGACGCAATCAGGATGCCCAGTCCGGAAAGGGATACGGATATCAGGATTAGCATGGGTATCAGCTTAACCACCAGCAGAGGCGTAAGCGAAACACCAAGAATGGGCGCGAGCACCAGCATGATAATGCCCTGCATTACCGCCACTGCGGCGCTGCCCACGGCCTTCCCCAGCACGATGCCGCTCCGGCCAATGGGTGCTACCAGTATTTCCTTCAAAAATCCGAACTCGCGGTCCCAGACCACGGACAGGCCTGACATTACCGAGTTGGTAAGCACGGTCATGGCAATAATACCCGGGTACATGAACTGGATGAAGTTAACGCCGGGCGTCAGCGAGCCGATAATCCGGTTAAAACCGGCGCCAAAGATGACCAGGAACAGCAGCGGCATGGCAAAAGAGGAAAAGATACGGGACCGTTCCGAAATGAAGCGCAGCAGCTCCCGGTAGGCGACTACCCACATGCCTCGAAACGTGTCTGCCATGATTACCTCCCGTGCCCCCGCATCGCCCTTACTTTCATGGCCAGCTCCTTGATTCCGGCCCCTTCCTCACGGATGGCGCGGCCGGTCAGCTTCAGAAATACATCATCGAGGGTGGGCCGGCGTAAGCTGATGGAAACCAGCGGACTCTGGAAGTTGCCCATCATCTTCGGCAGGAACTTCTCGCCCTGGGGAACGCTGAAGGTGATAGTCCCGTTTTCGATAACCGGTGATAAGCTGTACTTCTCTTTCAATTCGAGCACCGCGGCATTGTTGTCCTGGGCTTTTAGCGTTATCACATCCCCACCGAGGGCGTCTTTCAGTTTATCCGGCGTATCCAGGGCGATGATATGTCCCTGGTCGATAATGGTGATGCGGTCGCAGTTCTCGGCTTCGTCCATGTAGTGGGTGGTCAGGAATATGGTCAGGCTGTGCTGCTTGCGTAAAGCCAGGACGTAGTCCCAGATATGCCGACGGGTCTGCGGGTCCAGGCCCAGCGTGGGCTCATCCAGAAAGAGGACGCGCGGGCTGTGCAGTAGGCCGCGGGCAATCTCCAGTCTCCGTTTCATGCCGCCGGAAAAGGTGCGCACCTTACTCTTACGGCGGTCGGACAGCTCCACCAGGTCGAGCAACTCGCTGATGCGCTTCTCCCTTATCTCGCCGGGTATTTTATAGGCATAGGCGTGGAAGCGCAAATTCTGCTCGGCGGTCAGATACTCGTCGAGAGTAGGCTCCTGGAAGACCAGGCCGATGGAGCGCCGCACCTCGCTGCGCTGTCGCACCACATCGTACCCGTTGACCGTTGCCCGGCCGCCGGTGGGCGTGAGCAGGGTGCAGAGCATGTTGATGGTAGTCGTTTTGCCGGCGCCATTTGGCCCGAGGAAGCCGAATATTTCGCCTTCAGCCACCTGGAAATCGACTTTGTCCACGGCAACCAGATGCCCGAAGTTTTTTGAAAGTCCCTCAACCTCGATTATGTTCACTGCGGTTTGTTCTCCTTGTTGTGCTGGGCTACCCGCGCCAGCGCCGCCAGGCCCCGCGCCAGCGCGGCCAGCTCTTCCAGGCTCAGTTGGGCCAGGATACCGGAGGTGCGGCTTACGCCGCTCTCTCTCAGCCTGGCGACCAGAGCTTTTCCTTCCTCGGTGGTCTGCAGCAGCAGCTCACGGCGGTTTTCCGGGTTCTCCTCACGGCTCACCAGCCCCTGCTCCACCAGTCGGTCAATAATGCCGGTTACGTTGGGTGGCGTCACGCCCAGGGCGCTGGCCAGCTTTCTGAAGTTGGTGACGCCCGCAAAATCAATGAAGAACAGGCTCTTTAGCTGGCCGATAGTCAGGGTCAAGTCCAGCCAGGCTGAAGGCGTAAATTGCCTCATCTGCCGTTGCAGCCGGATGATTTCCCCGGTTAACCTGGCCCGGTCGGTTTCTGTCAGTTTTGACTCAGTCATAGCTTGCCCAATGATTAAGGTTACATTAATAGTTTACAATATGTTACCTATGGGGTCAATACGTAAGATTACGTATTTGACATGAGTGTGAAATGGCTGAACTGAGTGGCTTCACTCCGGGAGTTCGAGAGAGGTTACTTCAAGGAGGCAATACGGTTGAAAGCCTTAGCGCATCACTATGCCGCCGTCTACGGCGATGGCCTGCCCGGTAACGAAGTCGGAGTCGTCAGAGGCCAGGTATACGGCGGTGCCGGCCAGGTCGTCCTCTACCTCGTCGCGCTTGATGCAGCGCAGGTTGCGGATATGCTCGGTGCGTTTTTCTATCTCGTTAGCCGGGTAAGCAGTGCGGCTGGCTTCGGACATGGTGAAACCCGGTGCAATTGAGTTTACACAGATATTGTGAACGCCAAGCTCTTTGGCCAGCGACCGCGTCATGGCATCCACGGCGCCCTTGCTGCAGAC
>JAUYDJ010000213.1 GCA_030690025.1 Chloroflexota bacterium
GCCAGCGACAGTATGGGCAGACCGGTATCATAGTAGGTCTTGAACCAGCCCAGCTGCACCGAGAAGACCAGGATGAGCATGATGCCCAGCCAGAAATTGGGCACGGATATACCGATGAAGGAAAAGAAGGTGGCCAGGTAATCGAGCCGGGTATACTGCTTGACGGCCGAATAAATGCCAATCAGGATGCCCAAACTGGCCGAGAAGAGCATACTGAGGAGAATAAGCTGGAAAGAGTAAATCCAGTGCCTCTGGATGAGCTTCATTACCGGCATGGAGGTGCTGAACGACCAGCCCCAGTCGCCGCGGGCCAGGTTGACCACGTAATCGGCGTACTGCTGGTACAGCGGCTTGTCGAGACCGTAGCGGGACTCAATGGCGGCGATCACCTGGGACGGGTTCTGTGTCCGCGCCGACATGTTGGCCAGGTACTTATCCGCCGGCGAGCTAGGGCCCACCCGCAAGAGGATAAAAGTGCAGGTAACCACCCCCCAGGTGATGAGTATGGCGTAGAGGAGCCTTTTGATAATGTAACCCTGTAGTCCACCCCGCTTCACACGCTTCCTCCGTCAGTAGGGTTCAATTATAGTTGATTTCAATGACCCTTTTATGTTTGACCCTATCCCCTTAGTTTCGAGGAGTATTTAAGAGAGGGGGCTGAAAGCCCCCTCTCTTTTTTACCCGCCCCCTTCCCTGTCAGGGAAGGGGGTTAGGGGGATAGGTCATGCACTGAAGTAGAACCTCCGCTCAACCCAATGCAGAAAAAACATTCAAACCAGCCCTCATAAGAGGCTACGGCTGGGCAAAGTGCCATTTATAGTAGTTCCAGCTCAGCCTCATGCCAGGGTCAATGCCGGCCACATTAGCCTGGAAGCCATGGTTACCCCTGGGGAAAGTAAGGAAGATTACCGGCTGGTCGTTGGCGATAATCCGGCTTATCTCCCCATATAACTGTTTGCGCACCGTTGTATCCAGGGCTTCTTTTGAGCTGACCCTCTGGAATAGCTCATCCACCTTCGGGTCGGTGTAGCCCCAGTAGTTCAATCCGCCCTCGGTAGTGAAGAATACCCGCGAGCCTGACGGCGCGATGGGGTGAGTGTTGAAGGCCATGATAATCATGTCCCAGGGCTGCTCGCTCACCGAATCCGGGCCATTGTTGTAGGCGGGCGACTGGTCGGTATTGGGGACCTTGTTCATCACGTATTGCCTGAGCAGGGTAGCCCAGGGGACCAGCTTGATGTCCACCTCGATGCCGATATTGCCCAGTTCCTGCTTGACCAGGAAGGCGAGGTTTTCCGAGATTTTACTGCCCGGGGTTGTAGCCAGGGTTAGCTTGATAGGTTTACCATCCCGGCTCTGGACGGCGATGCTGCCATCCGGCTTCTTCGCCCCGTAGCCGGCCTCGTACAGCATCTGTTTGGCCTTGTCTTTATCATAGAGCGCACCAAAACCGAACTGGGGTACCCCCTCCTCGGTATACCAGGGAGAGGGCTTGGGAATGAAGCTGAACGCCGGGTCGGCGAAACCGATGCGGATGGAGTCAATCGCCGCTTTCTTATCAATGGACATGGCCAGCGCCTGCCTCACCTTCGGCTGTTTAAGTCCTTCCCAGGCATTCTTGCGCTGGTTAAGGACTATCAAATCGTAGCCGCTGGTGGGCACGGTATACACCTGGATACTCTTCATCTGCTTGAATTTGGCCACCTGCTCGGGTTCGATGCCGGTATAGGTGATGTCGCCCGCTTCTATGGCGGCCAGGGCCGCCGTTGACGTGCCAAAGAGCTTGGTCTCATACTGCTCAAAGAAGGGTGTGCCGGCATCGGCGGGGTCTTTAGCCAGGTAGAAATCGGGGTTACGCTCCACCACGAATTTATCGTCTCTAATCCAGTCCTTAAACCGGTATGGGCCGAGATTGCCGGTATAGGAGAGGTTGTTGAACTCCTCGGCCTGGGTAAAAGCCTTGATATCGCCCTCGTATTTAATGGCGATATGCTTGGGATAGGGTGTCAGCGAGTAGATGGAGCTATCGATAAACTCGGGGTCGATGGTCTGCCGGGTGATGGTAAAGGTCGTGTCATTGACTACCTTCGGCTCAACGACTACCGGTTTCCCGTCAACCACCTCCTGCCAGTCGCTCTTATATGGGTAGTTCAGCCAGTTGGAGAACATGAGGTTCTTCAGCGTGTAGACGTAGTCTTCGGCGGTGACCTTCTGGCCGTCGCTCCATTTCAGGTCATCGCGGATGGTCATGGTATAGGTGAGGCCGTCCGGGGAGATCTGAACGGGTTTGGCGAGGTGGCGCAGGACGACGTTCCAGTTATTGTCATAGGTAGCCAGGCTGTCCACGGTCTGTCCGGCGTAGGAAAAGGAGGCAGCATCAGCCGCTAGGAGCCAGTTGAGCGTTTCCGCGTCTCCCCCCGAGGTGCCTTCGATGAAGATGCCTTTAGCGGTGACAGGTGGCGCGGCAGATTTTGGGGCCAGTGCCCAGTAGCCAATACCTGCTAGGAGCAGTAATACTATAGCGCCAATCAGTACCCTTTTCATACCGCTTCTCACCCAAAATGTAGTTTAGATATTTTCATTATTGTGCATGTGCGACAAGAATGCAAATTGTCAATGTAAAGAGAACCTTGGTTCTGCTCAATCATGGTTGTCATTGCGAGGAGTCCCGATGGAATCGGGACGACGAAGCAATCTCATTCCCCACCCATCCGAGATTGCTTCGCTGCGCTCGCA
>JAUYDJ010000230.1 GCA_030690025.1 Chloroflexota bacterium
CGTTTGAGCTACCTGGCGGTTGTGCTATAATAAATATTGCCTGCAAGAGAAATCCACGGAGGGATCGCATAGTGGTCTAGTGCGGGCGCCTGCTAAGCGCTTGCCCTGAGAAATCGGGGTCGTGGGTTCAAATCCCACTCCCTCCGCCATATTTAACCCCTGAAGAAGGGGTTAAATTTTAATATCAGGTAGAGAAAAGATGACCCGGTACTGTATCTGGACAATTGGCTGCCAGATGAACAAGGCAGAATCCGAACGGCTAAGCAGCTTCTTTGAGCGGCTGGGCTACCAGCCGGCTGACAATTTGGAGGCGGCCAGCGTTATTGTGCTCAATAGCTGCGTGGTGCGCCAGAACGCGGAAAGCCGCGTCGTCAACAAGCTCCATGCCTTGAAGCAGCTCAAGAAAACCCACCCGGATGTCACCCTGGCGCTGACCGGCTGCCTGGTAGACTCCAAAACTGACCAGCTCAGGGAGAGATTTCCCCAAGTTGACCACTTTTTCAAACCCGGCGACCTCCCCGACTGGCTGAAGACGCCTGAAGTCGGGGCAGCGCTGCCGCAGCGTCCCGCGCCGTGCACCTATGTGCCCATTATCCAGGGCTGCAACAACTTCTGCGCCTACTGCATTGTCCCTCACCGCCGCGGGCGGGAAAGGAGCCGCCCGGTAGCCGAAATACTGTGCGAAATCAAGGAGCTGGTGCGCCGCGGCGTGAAAGAGGTCACGCTGCTCGGGCAAAATGTGGACTCCTACGGGCATGACCTGCCGGATAAACCGGAGCTGGCCGACCTGCTTGAAGAACTGAATAAAATTGATGGCCTATTTCGCATACGCTTCCTGACCAATCACCCCAAGGACATGAACCCGCGACTGATTAAGGCCATCGCCCGGCTGGATAAGGTCTGCGAGCAGATAACCCTCCCCGTCCAGGCCGGCGATGATGAGATACTCCGGGCCATGCGGCGTGGATACACCGTCGCGCAGTACCGCCGGCTGATTACCGAGATACGTAACCAAATACCTGAAGTCGCGCTTAGCACCGATGTCATTGTCGGCTTCCCTTCGGAGAGCGAAGCCCAGTTCCAGCATACCTTCAACCTGCTCGAGGAGCTGAGGTTCGATACCGTCCATGTGGCCGCCTATTCACCCCGGCCGGGGACTACCGCCGAAAAGCTCGATGACAACGTGCCGCCGGCGGAGAAAAAAGCGCGGTTGAGCAAAATCGAGCAGCTGCAGGAAAAAATCGCCACCGAGATTAATGCCGGGCTGCTGGGCCAGACGGTTGAGGTGCTGGTGGAGGGTAAAGAGAAGGGAAAGTGGCAAGGTCGCAGCCGAAGTGGTAAACTGGTATTCTTCAGCAGTCAACGGGACTGCCTGGGGCAACTGAAGAATATCCGGATTGAGAAGACCAGTCCGTGGTCGCTACAGGGTAAGCTTGCAGAATAATATTAGGAGGCATAAGTGAACAAAAGCAGGGTGTTAAGTCTGGGACTAATCGGTGGGCTGCTGGCCGGCCTATTGTGGTTGAGCGCCTGTGCCCCCGCCACGCCGGCGCCCGAAGGCGGAACCCAAAGCTGGACGCTATACATCTTCCTGGTGGCAATCTTTGCCATCTTCTATTTCCTGATGGTCAGACCGCAGCGCAAGCGGGCCAAGGAACACAAGAAAGTCATCGAGGAGCTCAAGCCCGGTGACGACGTAATTACCATCGGCGGCATCTACGGCCGAATTGAAAGCATTAACGAACAGAACGTGGTCATCAAAGTAGAGTCCGGCACTACCCTCAGGGTGGCCCGCCAGGGCATCGGCGGCAAGCGGGTCAAATAGCCAGAAGGATATCGCGAAGACGAAGTACGACTATATTATCATCGGGAGCGGCATTGCCGGGTTGTACACCGCCCTGCTGGCCAAAGAGCAGGGAAGCGTGCTGCTGCTCACCAAGGGCAGCATTGACGACACCAACACCAAACATGCTCAGGGGGGCATTGCCGCCGCTATCGGCAAGGATGACTCGCCGGAGCGCCACTTCCACGACACCATCGCTGCCGGTTACGGCCTGTGCAATGAAGAGGCTGCGCGTATCCTGGCCGACGAGGCCACCCACCGCATTGCCGACCTGGTTAGCCTGGGCGTACCATTTGACACCCTCAACGGCGAGATTGCCCTGACCCTGGAAGCCGCCCACAGCCTGCCCCGCATCCTTCACGCCGGCGGCGATGCTACCGGTGAGTACATCGAGACCACGCTCAGTAACCGGGTGCGTGAGTCCAGAATCAAGGTGCTGGAAAATTGTCTGGCCACCCGGATTCAGGTCCAAAAAGGGGCAGTCACGGGCATTACCACCCTCGACTGCCACAACGGCGCCAAAGAGGAATTCAGCTGCTGCTGTCTTATCCTGGCCACCGGCGGCGGTGGGCAGCTTTTCAAGTTTACCACCAACCCGGCGGTCGCCACCGGCGATGGCGTGGCTTTAGCCTTTCAGGCAGGAGCCGAGATAACCGATATGGAGTTCTTCCAATTCCACCCCACCGCACTGCGCCTCCCCAGGGTAACCCCGTTCCTTATCTCGGAAGCGGTCCGGGGTGAGGGAGGCGTGCTGCGCAATGTCAACGGGCGCCGCTTCATGCCTGACTATGCCCCCGAGGCTGACCTGGCCCCGCGGGACGTGGTCGCCCGCAGCGTCGTCCACGAGATGAAAAAAACCGGCTCCGATAAAGTCTATATTGATATTACTCATTTGCCACCCCACCGCATCACTACCCGCTTCCCGCATATCTACCGGTTCTGCCTCGACCATGGCCTGGATATCACCAAGGACCTGATACCGGTGGCCCCGGCAGCGCATTACATGATGGGCGGCGTCAGGGTCAACACCTGGGGCCAGACTAACATTAGCGGGCTTTTTGCCGCCGGCGAGACCGCCTGCACCGGGGTGCACGGCGCTAACCGGCTTGCCTCAAACTCGATGCTGGAAGTAGTGGTATTCAGCAAGAGACTCGTAGATAAAACGGTAGCCGATAAGCAAGAGGCTATCACTACTAAGAGCGGCGGGGACATTTACCGCAAGCTGAGCCGGAGACAGGTCCCCAGAGCCAGGCAGACGCCTGGTCTTTCTGATTTGCAGCAATTGCACTGGGACAAAGTGGGTATCACCCGTGATAAGCAAGGTCTGACTGAAGCCGCCGATACCCTGGCCGCCTGGCAGCAGTCCCTGCCCGCGCCGACTAACCGTCCCAGCTACGAGTTGAGTAATCTGGTACTTGCTGGTCGCTTAATGACCGAAACGGCCCTGCTCCGTGAAGAGAGCCGCGGCGCCCATTTCCGCACTGACTTCCCTCATGAATCACCGGAATGGCGGCGGCATATCATATTTACGGCCGAGTAAGGAAAGATATGAATAAATCAGTTCAAGAACAAATTGACCACATGATAGAGATTGCTCTGATGGAAGACATCGGCCAGGGCGATATCACCACCGACATCCTCATCCCGGATGAGCTCCAGGGGAGAGCCTCGCTGCTAGCCAAGGCAGAGGGAGTGGTGGCTGGAGTTGACGTGGCCAGAAGCGTCTTTCTGAAGACGGACCCGTCACTCAAGGTCAAAATTCTTATCAAGGACGGCAGCCGCGTTAAGCCGGGAGACATCATCGGCACCATCTCCGGCCGGGTAGCCAGCATCCTCAAGGCAGAACGGACGGCACTCAATTTCCTGCAGCGGCTCAGCGGCGTAGCCACTATCACGGCGCAGTATGTCGCCGAGACGCGCGGCAGCTCCGCCACAATTATTGAGACCCGCAAGACTTCCCCCGGACTCAGGTGGCTCGAAAAATACGCCGTGCGCATGGGCGGCGCCAAGAACCACCGTTTCAGCCTCGGGGACATGGTGCTGGTGAAGGACAACCACATCGCCGCGCTGCGCGCCCGGGGCATGAGCCTCAAGGATATTGTGGCTAAAGCCAAAGAGGGGACGCCCTACGGTATGAAGCTGGAGGTCGAAATCACGGCGGTTGACCAGGCCCCGGAGGTTGTCGCAGGCGGGGCTGATATTATCATGCTTGA
>JAUYDJ010000236.1 GCA_030690025.1 Chloroflexota bacterium
GATAGGGTAGTGCCAGAGAATATTGTCGTGGCCAAACGTAGTTTGCCCGAATAGTAACACCGAGCGCAGCAAATATATCAGGCCGCCGAGAGCTATTACGGCAACGATAACTTCTATAGGAACAGTACTGCGTTTTGTCACGTCTGAATTCTGGACTTTATTCTCCAACGGCCGGTCCTTCACCTGTCTGCAACTGGCCTGACCGCTCACGGATAGCCTGGTGAATCAACGCCCGGGTGGGCGAGCCGCGCGGACCAGATGACCCCTTATATCTCCGGTAGCGCAGTCCATACTCTGTTTTCGGAGCTTCCTCAATGTCCTTGCCATCAATGCGGATGGTTGGTGAGCCTGGAAACCGCAGTCTCCGGGCATCTTCGACAGTCCGCACTCTTATCCTCTCAATGGGTGCCGAGATGCGCTCCGCCTGAAGCACGTCTTCCAGGAGCGACCATGCTTCAAGGTAGTTGGGGCAATCACTGATAAACAGCAGCTCAACCTTCATGCTGATACTTCCTGACACATTTCATTATTGGGCTGGGCAAGCCTTCTCATAGTCGTATACCCTTGGCAAAGAATTTTCGGCAGTTGCTTTCCGCTATAAGGTAATAGATGGCCCTTGAGAAAATAGTGATGGCCAGGGTGGCCAGGCTCAGAACATAGACCGGGTTCAGCAACTTTTTGACCGGTAGCTCGAACCACTTCCCACTGCCCTTCTGGGATGGGTTAAAGAGTCTCTTTAGCTTGGAAAAACGCAAATAGAAGAGCAGGTTTGCCAGTAGAATAGTCCCGACCAGTTCTCTTTCCGTCATACCAGCCGGAACGTAAGGTAGCGAGTGCCCGCCTGGAGTCTCGGTGAGAGCGGCCACAGAGCTAAAGTTTTTCCAGTCCTCTCCCACCCTTAACCTGCCCTCTTCTTTGGCCGTCCGGTATAATAATGTTCCGGGATAGGGAGTGGGGTTGTTGAACCTGGCTCTATCTACCGCGGTGTCTCGCGCCAGTCTCAGAGCCGCCAGGCGGTCATCAAACTTTTCTGTCGGAAGGCCAAAGATAAAGGTGGTCTCTACTTCAAAGCCAAGCTCCTTGGCCAGTCTTATGCCACTCATGTTGTCTTCAACGGTCTCGTTCTTGTTGACCACCTTCAACACTTCATTTGAGGCGCTTTCAACCCCGAACATCAGGCTGGTGAAGCCCGCAGATTTCATCTCTTGCAGAAGCTCACGGTCCACGCTGTCCCCGCGTGTCTGTACTCCAAAAGAGCACTTCTGGTAAAAGCCAGCCTTTCGCATGGCCGCACATAGTTCATAAACCCGCTTCCGATTGGGCGTAAAGTAATCGTCGAAGAAGGTGATATTGGGAACGCCAAAGCCATTAATCAGCAGGTCAAGCTCCTGAACGGTCTTTTCCACAGAAGCATAGCGGACTACCCTCTTGGAGATTGCCCGTTGGCTGCAGAAAGTGCAATCGTAGGGGCAGCCTCGGGAAGAAAGAATGAAGCCCAGGTCATACCTGGAGGTATCCAGAAGGTCATAAGGGAACATGGGCAGTTCATCGAGGTTAACCCAACGTCGCCAGGGGCTGTGGGTATAAACAGTTTTCCCATTAGACCGGAAGATGACGGCCTCCAGGCTCTCCGGCTGGATATGCTTTGACTTAATCTGAAGCACCAGTTCCAGAAAGGCATACTCGCCTTCGCCGAGGACTGCGTAGTCACAGGCGTGGTCGAGGACTTCTTCCGGCAGAGTAGTGGCATGGATCCCGCCAAAGACTACATTGGCCTCGCTGTCTACCGATTTGACCACCTCGGCAATGCGATAACCGCGGGCAATGTTGCTGGTCATGCAGCTGATACCGACAATTCGGGGCTTGCCGCACCTCTCTAAAAACGCTTTCAGAGTCCGAGCATTGATTTCAACAACCTCTTCATCAAGAAGATTTACCGCCAGCCCCTTTTTTCTAAGGTAGCCGGCAACAAGTCCGGCTCCCAGAGGCACGCTTTTGGGCACAAATCGACCAAACATGCGGTTCTGCGTGTTTTTGGGCGAGATAAGGATTACATCGGCACCATTGCGGTCAGCATCCAGATTCATTTCAACGCTCTCAATCCATTAGCGACTAATGTCCTCAATAGCAGCTTCAGCTAAGTTACTCTAACCACCTCTACCCAGCTGTAGAAATCCCTTGAGAAATTGAAACACCAAACCCTCAAGGCGTCCCTTTAGAGTATTCCGATAATAACCCGAATTCACCACGACGTATTTCTGATTTACTATTTGTTGTAGACGCCTTGAAAGCATGTCATCAAGGTCATAGACCTCGGTTATTTGTTTGCGAGTCAACTTCTTCTCCGGGGCATTAAGTAGTTCAATCATTATTCTGACCGATATGGAGCGGTCAACGACGAAGTAGAACTGACAGTAACCAAACCAGAGAAATGTATAGATTAGCATGCCGTTCAGAAGGGCCACGGTCTTCGAGAAAGTGTCAAGGTCGTTTACCGGGAAGAATGTATCCTGTGGAATAGAGAGGTATACCACCGGATAAATAACAAACAGACTCCAGAAAATTACGGTGACCATGCGAAACCGCTTATCTAGTTTACGGAAACGAAAGATGATTGCGTGAAGGAACAGAAATAGAATAAAGACGGCAAAGGCGAGCACGATTCCCCTTAACATTCCCGGGTCTCCTTTCTTGTCACAGAGATGGTCTCTTGAGTCTTTCTAAAATATTTGCCCAGGTTAATGTCCCAGAACAACCGGGCTATTGTCCTCAGCGCGCTGAAGATGTTCCACAATGAGCTTATGGTTGGCCGGCCGTAACGGCGATTCTGAAGCAGAATTCCAACTTCAACGTAGCTATGTCCGCGTTTCATGAGCCGGAGCAGTATCGGTGCCATGAAAGCGAACCCGCGAGAGTTCACGGTAGGGACTGATTTGGCCAGGTCAGTCCTGAAGGCACACGGCCCATTATAATAGTGCAGCCTCTTCCAGAAAAGTATGTTCAGCAGGGCGGTATATCCCCAGGAGACAATGCGGCGTGACAGCGGGCGGATGCTAAAGTTGGTGACATAAGGGATGACCATATCCGATGTGCCGATGCGGTCGGCGATGGCGGCTATAGAATCATCAGGAATCTCGCCATCACCGGGGATTAGCCACACGTACTGGCAGCCTGCGGCCCGCACTCCGCGCATAAAGGTAAAGCCACAGCCCATGTTATGCGGGTTATGGACCACCTTCAGGTGAGAATCTTGTCTGGCCAGGCCTTCGGCTACCTCGCCGGTATTGTCCCGGCTGCCGTCGTTGACGATGATGACCTCATATTCGGAGAATCTACCCTCCAGAACGCGTTTAATAGAGTCGAGGGCATTAGGCAGATTTTGTGCTTCATTGAAAGCGAGCACCACCACCGAAACCGAGGTATTACTGCGATGATTAGAAGGGACCATGAAAATCCTCATCCACTATCCCGGGTCGGCTGGCCTGGCTCAGGACTTTCCCGCTGACTACCTCGACGGCGGTGTTGACAATTTCGTCCACGCCCGGATAGAACAGCCGCTCCAGGGTAGAGCAGGTCGGGGAAGGTACATCCGGCGAGGCAATGCATCGTGCGGGCGCTTCTAGGCTACCAAACACGTTGCTGGCAACCCGGGCGATTATCTCCGAGCCGACCCCGAAACTGCGCCAGGCAGTATCGGCCACCACCAGCCGGTGCGTGCGGCGTACCGAGTCGAAGATAAGCTCATCATCCATAGGACTAACAGTGCGGAGATCGATGACCTCGGCGCTAATATGGCGACTTTCCAGTATATCGGCAGCTTTAAGGGCCTCTGATACCATCAAAGAAGTAGCCACTATGGTTACATCATTTCCCGAGCGCCTGACGGCGGCCTTGCCCAGGGGCACTTCATAAGGTTCTTCAGGGACCTGTCCCACTTGGTCGTATAACCGGCGGTGCTCTATAGAGATAACCGGGCTGTTATCCCTGATGCTGGCGATGAGCATACCCTTGGCGTCGTAAGGGGTAGCCGGCATGACCACCTTGAGCCCGGGGAAATGGGCAAAGACGGCCTGAAGGCTTTGCGAGTGCTGCGCGCCCTGCGGCCACCCCCGCCCGACAATGGCACGGATGGTGATGGGTACATGGCTTGCGCCGCCGCTGACATAGCGCCACTTAGCGGCATTGTAGGCCAGCTGGTCCATGGTGAGCAGCAGGAAATCGTTACGAGCGTGCACCATTACCGGCCTCATACCAAAAAGGCTGGC
>JAUYDJ010000057.1 GCA_030690025.1 Chloroflexota bacterium
GGCCGCTGTCTGTTCTTGCCCATCGACCACGGCTATTTTCAAGGCCCAACGCGCAAACTGGAAGAGCCGCGCAAGACGCTTGAGCCGCTGCTGCCTTACGCTGACGGCGTCTTTATTACCCGCGGGGTGCTGCGGTCATGCGTTGACCCGGATAATACCAAACCAATCATTCTCCGGGTATCCGGTGGTGCTACCGTAGTGGGTAAAGATTTGGCAAATGAAGGTCTCACTACCTCTATGGAGGAAGTTATCCGCCTTAACGCGGCGGCGGTGGGAATTTCCGTCTTTGTCGGCACGGACTATGAGCGGGAGTCGTTGCTGAACCTGGCCAAGCTGGTTGATGAAGGGGAGAGATACGGTATCCCGGTGATGGCGGTCACCGCCGTCGGCAAGGAACTCGAAAAGCGCGAGGCCCGTTATCTCGCCCTGTGCAGTCGTGTTGCCGCCGAGTTGGGGGCGCGCATCGTCAAGACCTACTGGTGTGAAAACTTCGATAAGGTCGTTAAAGGCTGCCCGGTGCCGGTGGTCATCGCCGGCGGCCCTCAGACTGAGAGTGAGCTTGAGGTATTCCAGTTTGTCCATGACGGCATGGAGAAGGGCGCCATCGGGGTGAACCTGGGCCGGAACATCTGGCAGAACAAGCACCCGGTAGCCATGATAAGGGCGATACGGGCCATTATCCATGAGAACGCTTCGCCCGAGCAGGCGCAGGAAATATACGATGTCATCAAAGCTGGTAAATGACCATGCGCGTTGCCAGATGGTATAACAACCGTGACGTGCGGCTGGAGGAAATGCCCACGCCGCAGATTGGCCCCGGCGAGCTGCTGGTGCGGGTGGAAGCGAGCGGTATCTGCGGCAGCGATGTGATGGAATGGTATCGGCTCAGTCGCGGGCCGCTGGTGCTGGGGCACGAGATTGGCGGCGAGATTGTGGCGGTAGGGGAGGGTGTCACCAAATATAAGGCAGGCCAGCGGGTCACCGCCGCTCACCACGTGCCGTGCAATACTTGTCACTACTGCCTGAGCGGCAATCATACGGTCTGTGAAACCCTGCGCCAGACTAACTTCGACCCGGGCGGGTTTGCCGAATTCGTCCGTCTACCGGCCATCAATGTCGACCGCGGCGTATTCCCCCTGCCCGACGACGTCACCTACGAAGAAGCCACCTTTGTTGAGTCGCTGGCCTGCGTGCTGCGCGGGCAAAGGCGGGCGCGCCTGGCGCCGGGACAGAGCGTGCTGGTCATGGGGAGCGGTATTACCGGGCTGCTCCATATCCAGGCGGCGCGGGCGCTGGGCGCCGGCCGCATCATCGCCACGGACATCAGCGACTACCGTATCTACGCGGCGAAGAAGTTCGGGGCCGACTTCGTGATTCACGCCGACTACTGCACCGCCGACTGCCTGCGCCAGTTCAATGATGGCCGCCTGGCCGACCTGGTCATAGTGTGCACTGGGGCCACGTCCGCCATTGCCCGGGCGCTGGAGCTGGTCGAGCGCGGCGGCACGGTTCTCCTCTTCGCGCCCACCGGCCCGGACGTGACCATCCCGGTCTCCATCAATAACGTTTTCTGGCGGAATGATGTGACGCTCACGACCTCTTACGCCGGTAGCCCGGCCGACTATGCTGCCGCCCTGGCGCTAATCCGTGCCCGCCGCGTGCCAGTGGCGGATATGATTACCCACCGGCTGACCCTGGTCGAGACCGGCCTCGGCTTTCAGCTGGTCGCGGAAGCTAAAGCTTCCATCAAGGTCATCATCGAACCCCAGCGACAGCCCTGAAAGTGTCAACCTGGGCGAATTCGCCCAGGAGCACGGCGGCACCAGTCCGCGGCGAATTAGTGCCTGCAATATTTGCCACAGGTTGATGAGAATTGCGATTTGCTTGGTAACACTAATTTTGACGCAACGATACCATCTTCGGTAACTTTTATTATGAGTCAATGCGTGGTGTGGTCTTCTGGTCGGCAAACTGCTAAAATCAGGTATTGTTTGCTTAAAGTCTAGCCGGAGTAACTGCTAAGACGCTTACACATACTTTTCTGCACGTACCCGGGGTGGGGGAGCTCACTGAGCGGAGGCTCTGGGCGGAGGGTTTTCTGACCTGGGCCGACTACCTCGAACGCGGCCATTGCTGTGCCCTGCCGTCAACGCTGGTCAGGACTATTGCCGAGCATGTGAGTGAATCGCACCGGGCACTTGCCGCCGGTGATGCTCGCTATTTTGAGACCCGGCTGCCGCCCGGTGAGCTTTGGCGCCTGTATTCCAGCTTCCCGGAAAAGGTTGCCTTTCTGGATATCGAGACCACCGGTCTTTATGCCGGCTCGGATGCCATTACTATGATTGGCCTCTTCGATGGCACCAATACCAAGGTCTTCGTGAAGGGCATCAACCTGCCGGAATTTGCCCGCGAGATAAGGAACTATTCTCTGCTCATCACTTTCAACGGGAAGCGGTTTGACCTGCCTTTTATCCGCCAGGTTTTCGGCGAGCTGCCGCCTTACCAGGGGCATATCGACCTGCTGTATCCGCTGCGCAAGCTGGGCTACCGTGGCGGTCTGAAATCCATCGAAGCGCAGCTCGGTCTGGAGCGGGAGGGCGTATTGAAGGACGTAAACGGGTTCATTGCCGTGTTGCTCTGGCGGGAGTACCGGCGCGGGAACGCCGCCGCACTGGAAACCCTCATCCGCTACAACCTGGAAGATGTGGTCAACCTGCAGTACCTGGCCGACTTTGCCTATAATGCCGCCTTGACCAGGCTGCCGTTGAGCGTGAAGCCGCTACCGCTTCATCCTAAATTCACCGTAGACACGCCGTTTGATACGGAGCTGATTGAGCGCCTCAAGCGGCGGATTCTGGCGATGTACCAGTTTTAGTCGCGGCAGGTTACTTCTGGACTATCCGTAAGTCTACGTATTTATGGCGGCATCTCCACGTAATTCAGGGGCATCAGGCTGTCATCTCTTAATACACCATCCCGATAGGGCATAGACAAACCAGCGAGCGGGGAGTTTCCCGCGAAACTCAGAAAAAGGCTTTCAAATCCCTTATTTGAG